>DASWUP010000143.1:0-13338 GCA_036401635.1 Steroidobacteraceae bacterium | reverse complement strand
GGGAGGCTTCTGCAGGCGGCGCCACTCGATATACACACGCAGCGCGGTGAAGGGGTTTGCACCGATGCCGTAGGCGGGCCAGGCAGGGACCACCTCCTGCGACTGGCGCAGGACCTCCTGTACCGCATCGGGCTGCCAGATCATTTTTTTCGGCAGCGGGGAGGTCGTGCCCAGGATCCACATAGTGTGATCGCCCTTGCGCACTTTCCACATGCGCGGGCCTTCGTGCCGCCCCTCGATCACGATTTCCGTTTCAGGCCCCTGCGCGAGCGATGCGGCGGCAGCGCCCGCGGGCTGCTGGGCGCGCGCGGCGGCCGCCGCCAACAGCAGCGCGCACCCGCCCACGACGGTGAGCCGCCGGCGCTGCAGTGTTGTCCTATCTGAGGCCGAATGCATGGCCGATGTGACTGCCTTGCGATGCGAGAGTTCAGTCGCTGGTCGGCAGCTGTCGGGGCGCGGTGTCGTTGGTCGGGTCGTACACGCGCGTGAGTTCGACTGCGGAGAGCTCCTCAGTCGAAATGTGTAACTTTTCCACCAGGTGCTTGCCGTCCCCCGAAAGGCCGTAGCGCTCGGTCACGTCCGGACCTAACTGCGCCCGCGCCTCGATCACGTACTCCCGGCCCTTCCAGCCGGAGGTCTGGTCCGCCACACCGCCCTCCGCCGACACAACACTGCGCGCGCCCGGTGTGAAGCTGCGCTGCGAGTTGCCATAGTCGAGCGCGAACTCCTCGCGCGTCTGTCGCACGGTGAGGAAATCGCCGCGGGCGATGCTCGCGAGCAGCACACGAGCCATGGGCGATCGCAGCAGCGGATCGGGGCGAGGAGCGCCGCGCGCCGCGTGCACCGGGGGGGGCTCCTCCTCGAGCGGCCGATCCTCCGGTTGCGAGGTGCGAGTGCCGGCGCCGCGCGCGTCCGGGCGCGGGCCGGCCGTCACCTGCCGGCCCATGCGCCTGAAGGCCTCGGCGCGCATCTTGTCCAGCAGTTTCTGCGGGTCGTCACTGGCGGCGCGATTCAGTTTCCATGCGCCTGCCAGGGTAAGGCCCGGTGGCGCATCAGGCGAGAGTCTGCTTACCGCGCACCCGGCGAGAGTCGTGGCGGCGACGCCGTACAACAACAGTCTGCCGGCACAGACGAGCGGCATATTGGCGTATCCTCGCTGACCCCAGTACTGCGTGCAGCATCGCAGTTCGCCACGCCCCCGCGCAACGATGAGGCGATTCAAGGCCAGATGAAGCGGCGCAAGGCCACCGAACTCGAGCGCCTGCGGCGGCGGATCACGCGCCTCGACCGGGCGAGCATCGATCGGCTCTATGGTCTGGAGCCGGTGTGGGAGCCGGGCACCGGACAGGCGCGCCTGGCACCAGAGGAGTTCGTGGCCGTGCGCTGCCCGTATTGCGGCGAGCGGTTGGAAACGCGGATCGATGTGACCGCGGACGAACCGGCGTACGTGGAAGATTGCGAGGTCTGCTGCCGCCCGATCGAGTTTCACATCGAGCGCGACGCGGGCGGGGCATTGCTCGCGCTGCGGGTTCGGCGCCTGGACTAGGCGTCGCCAACGGACGACAGGTTCGGCGGAATTTTTCCAGGACCTGGACCGGTCTCATGGAATATCGCCGCGGCATCACTAATATGCGATGCGGCAGTGTCCATAGAGGAAGATAAGTTATGAACAGGTCAGTTGTAATGGGGTCCGTGATCGGTGCCATTGTCGTGACCGCGGCCGGTGCGCTTGCCGGCTATCGCGTCGTCAGCGTCTCGCACAGCGCCGAGGTTGTCAGCGTCAAAGCCCTGAACAAGACGATCAAAACTCCCCGACAGGAGTGCCGTGACGAGCAGGTGACCCGCACCCGGCCGGTGAAGGACCGCGATCGCCTGGTGGGCACCGGTGTTGGTGCAGTGGTGGGCGGCCTGCTTGGTCACGAGGTCGGCGGCGGCAGCGGCAAGGTGCTGGCCACCGTAGCCGGAGCGGCAGCAGGCGGCTATGCCGGCAACAAGATTCAACAGAAGGTGCAGCAGGGGGATACCTACACCACGACCGAACGACAGTGCACGACCGTGTACGACCGCAGCGAGGTGCCGGCCGGCTACGAGGTGCTGTACAGGCTGAACGGCAAGGAGCAGCGCGTGCATATGGACCATGATCCTGGCAAACGAATCCCTGTGAAGGACGGCCATATCGTCACGGACACAGACGCTCAGTCCTGAAGCGTCTTAGTAGAATCGCGATTCTGCCGCCCGTGCGGCGAACGGTGGGCCGCGTGCGGCGAGGCGACCGCCGACGAGGCGGCTTGGGTGGAAGATGCCTCAGCGGGGAGGTCTACGATCATGGGGCACAGGGGCACACACGCACGCTGGCTGCTCGCAACGCTCCTCGTAGCGATTACCGCCTGCGGCGGGCCGCCCGCCTCCGCGCCGCCGGTGGCGGCCGCGCGGCAGCAGGCGGCGGCGCACGATGCTTGGCCGCAGTTCGCGGCGCGCTTCATCGAGGATTACTTCAAGGCCCAGCCGTTTTTTGCCGTGCAGGCGGGACGCCACGAGTTCGACGGCCAGATGCAGGATCTGAGCGCTGCGGGGATTGCGGCGCAAGTCGCGCGCCTGCAAAAGCTGCGCACTGAGACCTTAGGTTTCGACGCGGCGGCGCTGACGCCGGATGAGCGCTTCGAGCGCGAGCATCTGCTCACCGTGATCGATGGCGATCTGTTTTGGCTGGACCGCGCGCGCTCCCCGTTCACCAATCCCGCCTGGTACATCCAGAGGCTAGACCCGGACGTCTACCTGAACCGCGACTACGCACCGCTGCCCAAACGCATGCAGGGCTATATTGGCTACGCGCGCGCGATCCCGAAGATCGCGGCCGACATCCGCGCCAACCTGCACACACCGCTCCCCGCGAGCTTCATCGAGCGTGGCGTCAGCGGATTCGGCGGCTTCGCGGACTTCTTCCGCAACGACGTCGCGAAAGTGTTCGCAGCGGTAGCGGATGTCGCAGCCCAGAAGGAGCTCACCGAGGCCAACGCCGATGCCGCCAGGGCCATGGATGGTCTGAAATCATGGCTGCAGGGCGAGCGCAAGCGCGCCACCTCCGAATTCGCGCTCGGCGAGCCGCTGTTTCTCGAGATGCTGAAAACGACCGAACGGGTCGAGGTCCCCATTGCACAGCTGCTCGCGCTCGGCCGCGCCGACCTCGAGCGCAACACCCAGGCGCTGCAGGCCGCGTGCGCACAGTACCTGCCAAAGGGCACGCTGCAGGCATGCGTGCAGAAGATGCAGGCCGACAAGCCCCGTGGCGGCGCGGTCGAAAGCGCGCGCGCCCAGCTCGCCGAGCTGCGGGCCTTCGTTGTGGCGCATCAGATCGTGACCCTCCCGAGCGATGAGCAGGCGCTGGTTGCGGAGGCGCCACCCTACAACCGCGCCAACGCCGCTTACATCAACGTCCCCGGCCCCTACGAGAAGGGCGTGGCCTACACCTACAACATTGCTCCGCCGGATCCGTCCTGGACTCCCAGGGAGCGAGCCCAGTACGTCCCGGGCACGGCGATCCTGCTGTACACCAGCGTCCACGAGGTTTGGCCGGGCCATTTCCTGCAATTCCTGTACTCGAATCGCAACCCCTCGAAGATTGCGGCCCTGTGGGTCGGCTATGCGTACGCGGAAGGCTGGGCGCACTACAGCGAGGAGATGATGTGGGAGGCGGGCCTCGGGAATGAGGATCCGGAGCAGCACCTGGGTCAGCTCGCCGAGGCGCTGCTGCGCAACGTGCGCTTCCTGTCGGCGATCGGCCTGCACACCCAGGGGATGACGGTGCAGGAGTCAGACAGAATGTTCCGTGAGCGCGCCTACTGCGATCCGGGCAATGCGCGCCAGCAGGCCGCGCGCGGCACCTACGATCCGGAGTATCTGAAATACACCCTCGGCAAGCTGATGATCAGGAAGCTGCGTGCCGATTGGGTGGCGCAGCAGGCGCGCGCCGGCGCGCACACCGATCCCAGGCAGTATTGGCATGCCTTCCACGACAAATTCCTCTCCTACGGCGGCCCGCCTATCCCGCTGGTGAGGAAGGCGATGGTGGGCGAGGTCGGATCACTGCTCTGACCCGCGACGCTCTTAACCCGCGGTCGCAGCTTCCAGGAACTCGAGGCTGCGGGCGTCGGCGTCGAGGCGCACCCGCACGCCGAGCGGCACCGGCTCGTTGAGGTCGCCGTGGCCGATGGGAAAGCCGGCGGCGCAGGGCAGACCGGTCGCGAGCGCCAGCTCGCGCAGCACCTCCGTGCTGCTGTAAGGCGCGTCCTGCTCCTCACAGCCGGTGAACGAGCCGAGCACGACGCCGCGCACGCGGCCGAACACTCCGGCGAGCTGCAGATGCGTCCACATGCGATCGAGACGATAAGGGCGCTCGCCCTGGTCTTCCAGCAGCAGGATGGCGCCATCAAGGGCCGGCATGAACGGCGTGCCCAGCAGGCGCGTGACCACCGACAGGTTGCCGCCCAACAGCGGCCCTTCGGCCACGCCGCCGACGTAGGTGAGCGTGCCGTGCAGCGCTGGAGCCGGGGACGTCGATTCCAGCACGGCGAACAGGCGCTGTTGGGTCGCAGGCGGCAGGCGGGCAAGCTGGGTGAGGACCGGTCCGTGGACGCTGATCCGTCCTGCGGCCTGCAGCCACAGGTGCAGCGCCGTGATATCGGAGAAGCCGACCAGTAACTTCGGTGGCCCGGGGACGCCAGCGGCTCCGAGCCGCCTCAGCAGTCGCGTTGCGCCGTAGCCGCCGCGGGCGCAGAACACCGCGCGGATGTCAGGATCGGTAAACGCCGCCGTGAGCTCGCCCAGGCGCCGCGCGTCGTCGCCCGCCAGATAACGGTGCCGCTCGAAGACTCCCGGGCCGTAATCGGCACGGTAGCGAGCGCCGATCAGGGCAAGACCCGCCTCGAAGGAGGCGCGGTCGAAGGCACTCGCGGGGGCGATGACCGCCACGCGGTCGCGGGGACGTACTGCGGGGGGCGGTTGGAAGCTTGCGATCAACGGCGGTCCCCTTCAATCACACCACGACATACAATAGGTCGCAGCGGACTCTAGGCGCGCCGCAAAAGGATCGTCAATGATCGGATTTCTCCTGTGGCTGTTGCTGCTCGTGCTGTGCTGGCCGCTGGCGCTGCTGGCGCTGGTGCTGTATCCGATCGTGTGGCTCCTGATGTTGCCCTTCAGGCTGGTGGGACTCACGGTCGAGGGGGTGTTTGCGCTGCTGCGGGCGCTGATCCTTCTTCCGGCGCGGGCACTGGGCGGGCGCCGCTAGCGAGCCACAGATTTCTTCACGCCGCCCTCACACCTGCTGAGGTAGCGTGGCCGTCTGAAAGCGTCGCGGGGCCTCAAGGTGGACTTCATTTTCATCCTCGCCGTGGTCGCACTCTACGCGGCCACTTACTGGCTCATCGTCAGTGTATCCCGGCTCGGAGGTGCGAAATGAGCCTTCGGTACGCGCTGAGCGCGCTGCTCGCCGTCGCGCTGTTCGCCTATCTGCTGTACGCGCTGCTGAAGCCGGAAAAATTCTGATGACCGCCGCCGCCGCGACGCTGATCGGGCTGTTTCTGCTGCTGCTGCTCGCGTGCGTGAAGCCGTTGGGCCTGTACATGGCGAATATCTTCGAGGAGCGCCCCGGCTGGCCGCGACGCGCGGGCGCGGCAGCCGAGCACCGCATCTACCGCCTGTGCGGCATCGATCCGGCGGCGGAAATGGACTGGCAGCAGTACGCCATCGCGCTGCTGCTGTTCAACGTTCTGGGAGCGCTCGCGGTGTACGCGCTGCAGCGCTGGCAGGCATTGCTGCCGCTCAACCCGCAGAAGTTCCCGAGCGTCTCACCCGACTCGTCCTTCAACACCGCGGTGAGCTTCATCACCAACACCAACTGGCAGGGCTATTCCGGTGAGTCCGCCATGAGCTATCTCACGCAGATGGCGGGTCTGGCGGTGCAGAACTTCCTGTCGGCGGCCAGCGGCATAGCGGTGGCGATTGCGCTCATCCGCGGGCTGGCCCGGCACAGCTGCGCGACAATCGGCAACCTGTGGGTGGATATGACGCGCACGGTACTTTACATACTGCTGCCGCTGTCGCTGCTGCTGGCGCTTGCGCTGGTGTCGCAGGGCGTGATCCAGAACTTCAGCCCCTACAAGGATGTGACGACGCTGGAACCGCTCACCTGGCAGCAACCCAGGACCGACGCGGCCGGCAACGCGCTCAAGGACGCAGCCGGCAATCCGCTGCAGCAGAGCGTCACCACTCGCGCCCAGACCCTGCCGATGGGCCCGGTCGCCTCGCAGGAGAGCATCAAGGAGCTCGGCACCAACGGCGGCGGGTTTTTCAACGCCAACTCCGCGCACCCGTACGAGAATCCGACCGCGCTGTCGAATCTGCTGGAGATGCTGGCGATAGTGCTCATTCCCGCGGCCCTGACTTACACCTTCGGTCGCATGGTCGGGGACACCCGCCAGGGATGGGCGGTGCTCGCCGCGATGGCGCTGCTGTTTGTCGCGCTGCTCAGCGTCACGGTGCACAGCGAGCAACAGGGCAACCCGCTCATCGCGCGGCTCGGCGTCGATCAGACTGCCGGCGCCACCCAGTCCGGCGGCAACATGGAAGGCAAGGAAACGCGCTTCGGCACCGCCGCCTCGGCGCTGTTTGCCACCGTTACCACGGCGACCTCCTGCGGCGCGGTCAACGGCATGCATGACTCGTTCACACCGCTCGGCGGGTTGGTGCCGCTGTTCCAGATGCAGCTGGGCGAGGTGGTGTTCGGGGGCGTGGGTACCGGGCTGTACTCCATGCTCATTTTCGCCATCGTCGGGGTGTTCATCGCGGGACTGATGATCGGCCGCACCCCCGAGTACCTCGGCAAGAAGATCGAGGCGTTTGAGATGAAAATGAGCTCGATTGCGATCCTGGTGATGCCCTTCATCGTGCTCACCGGCACCGCGCTCGCGGTCAGTGTCGAGGCCGGCCGGGCCGGTGTCGCCAATCCCGCGGTGCATGGTTTTTCCGAAATCCTCTATGCGTTCTCCTCCGCCGGCAACAACAATGGCAGCGCGTTTGCCGGCATCTCGGCCAACACCCCGTTCTACAACGTCGCACTGGCGCTCACCATGTGGCTGGGCCGCTTCTGGCCGATCGTCGCCGTGCTCGCCATTGCAGGTTCGCTGGCCGCGAAGAAGCGCATCCCGGTGACCGACGGCACCATGCCCACGCACGGTGTGACCTTCGTGATCCTGCTGATCGGCACGGTGCTGCTGGTGGGCGCGCTCACCTTCGTGCCGGCGTTGGCGCTCGGACCCATCGTCGAGCAGCTGATGCTGTGGCAGACTCGATGACCCGCCGGAGACTTGCCCTGTTTGAGCGCTCGTTGTTGCTTCCGGCGCTGCTGGATGCGTTGCGCAAGCTCGATCCCCGGATGCAATGGCGCAATCCGGTGATGTTCGTCGTCTACATCGGGAGCCTCTTGACGACGCTGCTGTGGCTGCAGGCGCTCGCCGGCAGCGGCGAGGCCCCGGCGTGGTTCATATTCAACATCGCGCTGTGGCTGTGGTTCACGGTGCTGTTCGCGAATTTCGCGGAAGCCCTGGCCGAGGGCCGCAGCAAGGCGCAGGCGGCGGCGCTGCGCGGCCTGAAGCAGACCGTGTGGGCGAGGAAGCTCGCCGATCCGAACTCGCGGGAGCACGCCACGCGCGTGCGCGCCGAGGAGCTGCGCCGCGGGGACGTGGTGCTCATCGCAGCGGGCGACTACGTGCCGGCCGACGGCGAAGTGATCCAGGGAGCAGCCTCGGTCGATGAGAGCGCGATCACCGGCGAATCCGCGCCGGTGATTCGCGAGTCCGGCGGGGATTTCTCGGCAGTGACCGGCGGCACCCGCGTGCTGTCGGACTGGATCATCGTGAAGGTCACGGTCAATCCCGGCGAGACCTTCCTCGACCGCATGATCGCCATGGTGGAGAGCGCCCGCCGCCAGAAGACGCCCAACGAGATCGCCCTCACCATCCTGCTGGTCGCGCTTACGCTGGTGTTCCTGCTCGCGACTGCGACGCTGTTGCCGTACTCGCTCTACGGCGTCGCGGTGACCAGGCTCGGCACCCCCATCACCATCACCGCGCTTATTGCGCTGCTCGTGTGCCTCATTCCCACGACCATCGGCGCGCTGTTGTCCGCGATCGGGGTGGCCGGCATGAGCCGCATGCTGCAGGCCAACGTCATCGCCACTTCCGGACGCGCCGTCGAGGCCGCGGGCGACGTCGATGTGCTGCTGCTCGATAAGACCGGAACCGTTACGCTCGGCAACCGCCAGGCGGCGACCTTCATCCCGGCAGCCGGTGTCAGTGAAGAGGAACTGGCCGACGCCGCGCAACTCGCCTCGCTCGCCGATGAAACGCCCGAGGGTCGCAGCATCGTGGTGCTGGCCAAACAACGGTTCCGCCTGCGCGAGCGTGACCTGTCGACCCTCGGTGCATCGTTCGTGCCCTTCTCCGCGCACACGCGCATGAGCGGAGTCAACATCGGCGAGCGCCAGATCCGCAAGGGCGCCGCGGATGCCGTGGCGAAGCACGTCGAGGAACTCGGCGGGGCTTTCCCGAAGGCGGTGCTCGCGGGCGTGCAGGAGGTCGCGCGCCGCGGCAGCACCCCGCTTATCGTGAGCGATGCTGCACGTGCGCTCGGCATCATCGAGCTCAAGGACACGGTGAAGGGCGGCATCCGCGAGCGCTTCGGTGAGCTGCGTCGCATGGGCATCAGGACCATCATGATCACGGGCGACAATGCGCTCACCGCCGCCGCGATCGCCGCCGAAGCGGGTGTCGACGGCTTTCTCGCCGAGGCGACCCCGGAAGCGAAACTCAAGCTGATCCGCGCGCATCAGAGCGAGGGACGCCTGGTCGCCATGACCGGAGACGGTACCAACGACGCCCCGGCGCTCGCGCAGGCCGACGTCGCGGTGGCGATGAATACCGGCACGCAGGCGGCCAAGGAGGCCGGCAACATGGTCGATCTGGATTCCAATCCAACCAAGCTCATCGAAGTGGTCGAGACCGGCAAGCAGATGCTGATGACCCGCGGAGCGCTGACCACCTTCAGCATTGCCAACGACGTCGCCAAGTACTTCGCCATCATTCCGGCGGCGTTCGTGACCACCTATCCGCAGCTGAACGCACTCAACGTCATGCAGCTGGCGAGCCCGTTGTCCGCGATCCTGTCCGCCGTGATTTTCAACGCGCTCATCATCGTGTTCCTCATCCCGCTCGCCCTGCAGGGCGTGCGTTACCGGGCGCTCGGGGCCGCGACGCTGTTGCGGCGCAATCTGCTGGTGTACGGACTCGGTGGCATCCTCGTGCCGTTCGCCGGCATCAAGCTCGTCGACCTGGGGTTAGTGCTTGCGCACCTGGTCTGAAATCCTGCGCCCCGCCGTGGTGCTGTTCGTGCTGCTGAGTGTGCTCAGCGGCGGGCTCTATCCGCTCATCGTCACGGCAATCGCGCAGGCACTGTGGCGCGGTGAGGCCGCGGGCCGCATCCTGATGCGGGACGGGCAGGCGATCGGCTCAAGCCTCATCGGACAGAGCTTCAGTGACCCCGGGCACTTCTGGAGCCGCCCGTCAGCGACCACGCCCCAGCCCTACAACGGCACCGCATCCGCGGCCTCGAACCTGGGTCCCCTTAACCCGGCGCTCGCCGCTGCAGTCAAGGCGCGCCTCGCGGCGCTGCGCGCCGCGGATCCGGGCAGCGCCGTGCCGGTCCCGGTCGACCTGGTCACGGCATCCGCCAGCGGTCTTGATCCGCACATCAGCCTGGCGGCGGCGAACTACCAGGCCCCGCGTGTCGCACGTGCACGCGGCCTCGATGTTGGCCGGGTGCGGGCATTGATTGCCGCTCATGGCGAGGGTAGGTTGTTGGGAATTCTCGGAGAGCCGCGCGTCAACGTCCTGGAGCTGAATCTGGCACTCGATGCGCTGAAATGACCCAGCATGGCCGAAGCCCGGCCTGACCCGGACCAGCTGCTCGAGCGCGTCAAGGCCGAGGAAGCGCGCGCGCGGCGCGGGTCTCTGCGGATCTTCTTCGGCGCCTCCGCCGGCGTCGGCAAAACCTACGCCATGCTGGAGGCCGCCCGCGGCATGCATTCTGCGGGCACCGACCTGGTGGTGGGCTACGTCGAACCGCACGGCCGCATCGAGACCGAGCGGCTGCTCGAGGGCCTGCCGCGCCTGCCGACCCTGGCGGTGCGCTACCGCGGCATCGTGCGCCAAGAGTTCGATCTCGACGCGGCGCTCGCGCGCCATCCGGCCATCCTGCTGGTGGACGAGCTGGCGCACTCCAACCTCACCGGCGGCGAGCCGCCCCCGCGCCACCCCAAGCGCTGGCAGGACGTCGCGGAACTGCTGGCCGCAGGCATCACCGTCTGGACCACGGTCAACGTCCAGCACCTCGAGAGCCTCAACGATCTGGTCTTCCAGACCACCGGCATCCGCCAGCGCGAGACACTTCCGGACCATGTGTTTGACGAAGCCGAAGACATCGAGCTGATCGATCTGCCGCCCGATGACCTGATCGCGCGCCTGCATGCGGGCAAGGTGTATGTCGCCGACCAGGCGAATGCCGCCATCGAGCGTTTCTTCCGCAAGCAGAATCTGCTGGCGTTGCGCGAGATCGCGCTGCGCCGGGTTGCCGACCGGGTCGAGGCCGCCTCCCGCGCCCTGCCGGCGGACCGCACGCAGGCGCGCATCGCCGGGGATCGCGTGCTGGTCGCCGTCGGCCCCGACGAGCAGGCCGAGCAACTGGTGCGCGCCGGCAAGCGCCTGGCGGACGCGCTCGATGCGCACTGGACCGTGGTGTACGTGGAAACGCCCGCGCTGCTGCGCCTGTCGGAGCTGCAGCGCAATCGCCGCATCGAGGTGTTGCGGCTGGCGGAGTCGCTCGGCGCCGAGACGGTGACGCTCGGGGGCCCGTCCGCCGCCGCCACGCTCGCCGAATACGCGCAGGTGCGCCATGCCACGCGCGTGATCGTGGGGGCACCCAAGCGGCGCGGCTGGCGTGCCTGGCTGCGTTCTTCCACGGCAACCGAGCTGGTGCGCCTGACGCGCGGCTTCGACGTGTTGCTCATCGCCCCGAACGCGCGCCGTCCGCCGCCGGGTGCAGCGCCGGCCACCGCCAGCGCCGCGAGGCCGCCGTCTGCCGTGCGCTGGGATCGCTATGCGTGGGCGGCCGCGATCACGCTGCTCGCCACACTCGTCGCCTTTGCGCTGTATCGGCACTTCGACCTCTCCAACCTGGTCATGATCTACCTGCTGGGCGTAACGGTGGCGGGATTGCGGCTCGGGCGTGGACCGTCGGCGCTTACCGCGGTGCTGAACGTCGCCGCGTTCGACTTCTTTTTCGTGCCGCCGCGCTATTCGTTCGCGGTCTCGGACGTGCAGTACCTGGTGACCTTCGGCGTCATGGTGACCATCGCACTCGTGATCGCGACGCTCACCGCGAGCGTGCGGCAGCAGACCCGCGTCGCCGGCGCGCGCGAGCGGCGCACGGCTCTGCTGTATGCCATGAGCCGCGAGCTCGCCGCCACCCGCGGCATCGCCAACATGGCGCGCGTGGCGGTGCGTCACGTGGCGGAGGTCTTTCAATGCCAGGCCGTGGTGCTGTTGCCCGATCCCGGCGGCAAGCTGCACTACCCGGCGGACGCGCCGCTCGAGAGCTCTTTCCGACGCGCCGATCTCGCGGTGGCGCAGTGGGTCGCCGACCACGGACGCCGCGCCGGGCTCGGCTCGGATACCCTGCCGGCGGCGCCCGCTCTGTACGTGCCGCTCGGCGATGAGGGCCGCACGGTGGGCGTGCTGGCGGTGCTGCCGGCCAACGCGCGGCGCGTGCTTCTGCCGGAACAGAGTCACCTGCTCGAAACCTTCGCCGGCCAGACCGCCCTGGCGCTCGAGCGCGCGCGCCTCGCCGAGGTTGCCGAGCAGTCGGGTCTCGCGGCGGAGCGTGAGACGCTGCGCAACACGCTGCTTGCGTCCATTTCGCATGATCTGCGTACGCCGCTCGCGGTGATGGCGGGTGCGGGCAGCACCCTCGCCGAGCACGGCGCCAGTCTCGATGAGGCGACCCGCGTCGTGCTGGCGCGCACCGTCGAGACCAAGGCGCGCGAGATGTCGGAGCTGGTGTCCAACGTGCTCGAGCTGGTGCGTCTCGAGTCCGGACAGGTGGCGTTGCGGCGGGACTGGCAGACGCTCGATGATCTGGTGGGGAGCGCCCTCGCCGGTTACGCCGACAAGCTCGCCGCCCACCCGCTGGAGCTGCGCCTGGCGCGCGACCTGCCGCCGGTGTGGGTGGATGCGACGCTCATCGTGCAGGTGTTTGCCAATCTGTTCGACAACATCGCCAAGTACACCCCGTCCGGCACCCGCGTGTGGGTATCCGCGGTAGCGGGCGCGGACCGGGAGCTGGTGCGCGTCACGGTGGACGATGACGGACCGGGACTGCCGGCCGGTGACCCGGCGCGACTGTTCGACAAGTTCCAGCGCGGCAGCGGCGAGGGCACGGTCGTGGGTGTAGGCCTGGGACTGGCGATCTGCCAGGCGATCGTGCGCGCCCACGGCGGCGAGATCGCGGCGCAGCGCCGTGAGGGAGGCGGCGCGCGCTTCGCCTTCACGCTGCCGGCCGCGGAAGAGCCGCCGTGACCCAGGCAATGCACCAGGTCCTCATCATCGAGGACGACCCGGCGATCCGTCAGGTGCTGCGCGTGCTGCTGGAAGCGGAAAACTACCGCTGCATCGAGGCGGACACCGCGCTGCGCGCCGAGATCGAGGCGCGCAGCCACAAGCCCGACGTGCTGCTGATCGACCTGGGGCTTCCCGACGGCGACGGGCTTACGGTCATCCGCCGGGTGCGTGCCTGGTCGCCGGTGCCGATCGTCGTGCTATCGGCGCGTACCATGGAGGAGCAGAAGGTGGCGGCGCTCGATGCCGGGGCCGACGACTACGTCACCAAGCCTTTCAGCGCCCCGGAGTTGCTGGCGCGGCTGCGTGCGGCGCTACGGCGCCACGTAAGCGGCAGCGCGCCGACCTCGCTGCTGCAATTCGGCTCGCTACGCGTCGATCTTGCGCGCCGCGAAGCACGCGGACCCGAGGGCGAGATCCACCTGACACCGCTGGAGTTCCGGGTGCTCGGTTGTCTCGCGCGGCATCTGGGCGCGATCGTGATGCAGCGCCAGCTGCTGCGTGAGGTGTGGGGGCCGGAGCGGCTGGATGACTCGCGCAGCCTGCGGGTGTGCATCAAGAACCTGCGCAGCAAGCTCGAGCCCGATCCGCGCCAACCGCGCTACCTCATCAC
>DASWUP010000142.1:0-9341 GCA_036401635.1 Steroidobacteraceae bacterium | reverse complement strand
ACGCCATCGGCTCGCGCCGCGCGTCGATGATCTTCGCATTGGGTAACATCAAGTGGATCAGTCCGACGTGCCGGCAGTTGTTCGGCATCTTATCGATGAAATGCGCTTTGCCGGTCCGGTAGATACGTGTATCGCTCAGATACTTCTCGCCGAGACGGCGATAATCCTCGGCACTCATCTTCGCCAGCACCGCCGGATAGCGCGGGTTATCGGGTTCCCAGTCACGGCCCTGCAGGTCCACCACGATGCGCGGGATATCGGCAAGTTCCTGCGTGCCTTCGACCGCGGAGTGTGACGCCAGATTCTGCTCGATCAGTGTGGAGCCGGAGCGTGGCAGGCCCACGATAAATATGGGATCAGCGGTGCTCTCGCCGCCATGCTCATTGCGAGCAAACAACTCGGGATTACAGACTTCGATCTTCAGGCGAGTATTGAGTTCGAAGACTTCCGGTCGGTAGTGGCTTTCGGAGCGTTTGAGTGCATTGCCGCGTGCGTAATACTCAAAGGACTTTTCATATTGCTGGCGGTCCTCGAGCGCCTTACCGAGTGCAAAGCACAGATGGTACCGATCAACCAAAGATGTCGACGCTGCCGCTTCCGCGGCATGCATCTGCTGTAACTCCCGGTCCTCGAAGCGGTAGGTCTTGAGATTCGCGAGACTCCAATAGGCGTCGCCATAGCCGGCGCGAGCCGCCGCTGCCGCGCGATACTCGGCGATAGCCTCCTCGCGACGCCCAAGCGTCTTGAGCGAATGAGCGATCGACAGACGCAAGTCTGCCGGCTGCGCCGCACCGCGCAGCAGTTCCCGGTAAAGTTCGATGGCGCGTTCGTGCAGTCCAAGGCCCACGTGGGTCATCGCATAGAGGGTGCGGTAGTTGCGATCGGAACCATCCGCGGCGAGCAGCATCTCAGCCTGCTCCTGCGCCCGTTGGTACATGTGGCGCTTGATAAGCACCTGCGCATAGTCGAATCGAGCTGCGTGATAATCGGACGCCAGGTCGAGCACCGCCTCAAGCAACAGTTGGGCATCATCGAGGACGTCCCGCTCGATGCCGATGCGCGCGAGTAGACGCATAGCCTCCACGTGGTGGCCATGTTGGATCAGGAAGGCGCGAATGAGCTGCTCGGCCTCCGCCAGTTCACCGTCCGAGAACAGCACCGTCGCCGTCACGACCTCGGGAGGCAGCTTCCTTAGCGTTTCGACATGCGCGGCCGCCGCCGCGGCGTTCTGAGGCTGCCCGGTCATCCGGTACAGGCCTTCGAGCATGCTCCAGCTGGCCGGCAGGGCCGGATTCATGTTCACGCCGCGCAGAAAGGCGTCGATCGCCTGCGGTGCTTGCTTCAGCGCGACATAGCAATGGCCGCGCTCCTGGTAAAGGCGAGAGAATCGAGGATGCAGTTGTTCAAGTGCGGTGAGCGTGGCAAGCGCCGCAGGGATGTCGCCGAGCAGACGCTGCGTAAACGCGCGCAGAAACAAGACGTCGCGATTCTCAGGCACGGTGAGCAGCAGCGCCTCTGCCGCCCGTAACGCTCCCGCGAACCGCCGCTCCTTTACGAGTTGGCGTATACGCTGAACCTCAAGTTCCACCACCGAGGGATGGTGAAATTCAGGCCTCAGAATTTGTACCCGAAGGATGCGCCGAGGACCCGCGGCCGAAGCGGCGTCTGCGCGATGATGAATTGATCGGTGCTGACGAACACGCTGGCGCTCGAATTACTGAGGTTCTCGCCATACACGTTTACGTACCAGGCATCCTTCGCGACGCCGAATGAGGCGTCGTAGGTCGTGTAAGCGGGATTCTCGAACCGCAACCTGCCGGTTGAGACCGCTCCGGCTTGCGCAAACGTGGGATTCGAACCCGCCTGCGTGAATGAATGGCCGCTGTGAGTGGCAGCCACTTGCACGAAAGGGGAGTATCCGGCGATGGTCCACTCGTAGCGGGCGCGCAGGCTGAACTGAAACGGCGGCGCATCGGCGCTCGGGGCGCCGATTGGGCCGAAGGGGTTGGTGACTGGTCCGCAATTGGCGCCGAATTGGTTACATGCGTTCGTGATTTGCTTGCCGAAATCCGGGCTTGCGGGATTGTTGTTGAACAGTATCGGCGAATTCGTCTGCCTGCTCTGGTTCCAGGATGCCGCACCCTGCAGCGTCAGCCCTGTCGCGGCCCGGGCCACCAGGGACGTCTCGACGCCCTTGATGAGGAAGTTCTGGCCGTTGGTGTTGAAGAAAATGTTGCCGACCACACCGGGGTCGAAGAAGGCGACCTGGACGTTGTCCCAGTTCTCCCGGTACACGGCCCCGTTCCATTGCAGTCGATGGTCGAAAAATTCCGTCTTCCAGCCGATTTCGTTGTTCGTCAACTTGTCCGATGAGTACGACTTGGGAATGAAGTATTGCGGTACGATGCCTGGGGTGAAGGCATGGGGCGCACCGCCGTTCTGGTTGAAGCCGCCCGGGCGAAACCCCTGTGAGAACGTGTAGTACACCATGACGTCCGGTGTGACGTGCCAGGTCAGGTTGCCACGGCTTTTGAAGCCAGACTCGGTGTCGGTGAGATTCGCGGCGTCGAGGTTGAAACTGTAGGGTAGCGGTAGTGCTGTTGCGTGGCACCCACCGGGTATGACGCCCTGCCCGAAGCAGCCGAAACTGGCAAGGACGCTGCCCTTCGAGTAGTTGTTGAAGCGGAAATGACGCGTGCCCAGCGTGGCCGTCAACACCTTCGGAATCAGGTCGAAGTCGACCGACGCAAAGAACGCGGTCTGTTTGGTGTCACGCACGGTGTCCTGATAGAAAGATGTGGGGGCGGGCTGAATGCCTGGATGTACGACGGTCGAGCCGGGGAACGTGCCTATGTCCGAAAAACAGCCGGTATTGGGCGGCGTGTTCGCGGTACACGAAGGGACGGTCTTGTAACCCCAGCCGGTCTGGTCGAACAGTTTGTTGTCCTCCCAGAACGCGCCGGCGATCGCGCGCAAACGCCACTCGTCCGGCGTGCTTAAACGAAACTCGTGCTGCTGGTGCGTGTTGCGCTCGACCGAGCGCCAGACGGCACTCGGCGAGAAGCAGGTTGCCGCAAGGGTTGGGGTGTAGGCTCCCGGACCGTAGCACTGATAGTAATCGGCATAAAAGCCGCGCGCGTAATTGGTGTAGTCGCCGACCTGTTCGACGTTGCGCACAAGGTAGCCGCCGGTATAGACGGCCTTCAGAGCGCCGAATTTGCCGTTCACCGTCCACGCGGTGCTCTCGAACTTGTCCTTGTCGTAGGAGTTGTTGAACAGGGTGACCTCGAGCGGGTGCAGCGACGCGCCATCCGAGGCATTGGGCTGCTGGTAAAACACGCCCCGCGAGTCCATGTCCTGGTACGACTGCGTGATCAGCGCGTTCCAGTCATCGTTGAACTTGTACAGTACCTCTGCGCGTATTCCCTGATATGTGACGGGGTTGATGGCTCTTGCAGCCAGGCTGTTGTTGTTGATGGCCGGGCTGTTGGGCGGCACCTGGCAGACCGGTGCACCGCCCGCGCCCAGATCGGCACATCCGGCCGGAAACTGGGCGTAGTGGATGCCGATATCGGTGTTCTTGCGCGTGAACGTAGCCGGCACGTTGTCGATGTAGCCGCCGCGGCTGTCGCTGTAGAGCACCGCGCGCACGGCCATGGTGTCGGCGATCAGCGGGAGGTTCAACACCGCCGTCAGGTCGGAATTCGAATCGCCGTGAGCGGTCACTCCGTAGCCGGCCTTGATGTTCGCCTCGATCGCGTCGAGCTTCGGTTCGTTCGTGATGTAGCGGATGACCCCCGCCTGGGCGCCGGCACCGAACAGCGTGCCCTGCGGGCCCTCGAGAACCTCGATGCGATTCAGATCGGCGGCATAGATGTCGAGGTTGCGATTCGGAAGCTGGCCGGATTGATTGTCCAGGTAGATTGCGACGTTCGGCCACAAGCCAGTGGAGGCGCTGCCCTGGCTGGGCTGCGAGCCGGCGCTGAGGCCGCGCATGAAAACCTCGTTCTGGCCGGGGCCGTTGTTCGCCGTCGTCACGTTCGGCAGAAACTTGATGTAGTCGTCTAACGTTGAGAC
This sequence comes from Steroidobacteraceae bacterium, assembly GCA_036401635.1. GTDB lineage: Bacteria > Pseudomonadota > Gammaproteobacteria > Steroidobacterales > Steroidobacteraceae > 13-2-20CM-66-19. Next base: position 5,264 of record DASWUP010000142.1, on the reverse strand, counting down.
GTTGAGTTGCTGGAGCGTTTGTGCGGTAAAGGCCTGCATCGAGATCGGCACGTTTTGCATGCTCTCCGAGCGGCGCTGCGCGGTGACGGTGATCTCTTCGATCACGTCCGTACTCGCCTCCGTACCGGTGGCGGTCGTGTTGGTCGCCGGCGCCGCAGCGGACGCTGCGCAGGAGGTGCCCCACAGGACGGCCGCTACCGCATATGAGATCTTGGAATTCATTACTTGACCCCTTCAGAAATCGACGGTGAGGTCACTCGAAGACCCGAGCGCGCGCCGCATCCCCGTTAGCGACGCGCTGCGGCTGCAGACGGCGCGTCGAGGGCGACAGGCCGTAGGCATCCTTGAACTGCCGCGAGAAGTGCGCGCAGTCGGCGAAACCCGCTTCGTTGGCAATGTCCGTGACCGAGCGGTCGGTGTTTTCGATGAGCCAGTTGGCGTAACGCATGCGCAATTGGCGGTAGAGGGAGGCCGGACCCATGCCGACATGCTGCCGGCACAGGCGCTCGAGTTGACGCGCGGACAGGCCGAGCTCCGCCGCCACCGCAGCAACCGCGATGGGGCGCGCGAGGTTCTGCTCCATGAGCAGCAGCGCGCGGCGCACACGCGGCTCCGTCACGGCTTCCGACAGCGGCGGGTGCGGCTGGGCATCGCTTCCGGAGCGCGGTCGGTCGAACAGCAGCACCTGGCTCGCTTTCTGCGCGACGGCGCGCCCGAGATGCTGCTCGATCAGATAGGTTGCCAATGCCGCAGCTCCAGCGCCGCCTGCGCAGGTGATGCGCGGCCCGTCGGCCAGAAACAAACGGTCGGCGATGACCTCCTGGTTCGGAAAGGCTTCGAGAAAATCCTGATAGTGATACCAACTGACGCAGGAGCGCCGGCCTTTCATGAGGCCCGCGCGGCACAGGATGAAGCTGCCCGTGCAGATGCCGATCAAGGGCACGTGTGTCGCGCTCACCTCGCGCAGGTAGCGCACCGTCGCCTCATCGATCTGCGGTCCGGCATGCAGGATCCCGCCAATTACCACCACGTAGTCGAGCAGATCCGGTGACAGCAGCGCGCTGGTGGGCTCGAGCAGCACGCCGCAGCTCGCCGGCACCGACTCCGGGCGGCTGGCCATGATCGACCACTGCACGTGCAGGGGCCGGCTGCGGTCGCCTTCGTCGGCGGCGAGACGCAGGTGGTCGATGAACACCGCAAACGCCGACAGGGTGAAATGGTGCGCGAGGATCACCCCGACACGCAGCGGCGGGCGCGCACCGCGCTCGGCCGCTGGGACTCTGTGTATGGTGCTTGAGTGGGGCATTGAACGCACACTCAATATTTATGATCTCCCCGGGACGGCTATATTCCATCAACCCTGGAAGAGACGCAAGGCGGGCGTACGGAGCTGGACAAAATCAGGCAGAACAATCAGATAGAATGGAACGACTGGCGTGGCCCGGATCCAGATGTTGTTGAACGCACGTTCAGAGAGCGAAGGCGCCGGCGCGAGGCCGGGAACCTAGCGCAGAACGGCAAGACGCGCGAGATTGGTCTGCACGGTCGTGTCGTGACAGGCGCTGCGGGCGTACCAGCGGCGGGCGGCTTCGACGAGCGCCGTGCACATCTCTACCGTTTCGGTCTCCTGGGGCGCGAGATTCTTGCTGCGACCCGCGGGAAAGCCGGGCGGTGGCGTGCGCACGTGACGGCGCAACCGCAGGCGCTGCAGCGCTCGGGTGGGCACCGATTCGGGACCGGCCGCGCCCTCCTGGCTGACGCGCTCGCTGACGTTACGGCCTGCGCGCTCGTAATCGAGCCCGTGCACGCGAGGCTCGGCGCCGGGCGGCCCGATCCATTGCTGGCACCATGTCTTCATCTGTTCGCCCGAGCAGCGCAGCTGCGGGTCGGTCAGCGCCACCGCGATGCGCGGCAGATCGAAGGCTTCGCGCAGTGCCGCGTCGCCCTGTTGCTCATCGAGCAGCTGCTCGATGTCCGTCAGGTACCTTGCGAGCATCCGCGAACTGGAAGGTGAAACGTGTCGATCGTGCATGAGGCAAATCCCTCGCCTTCAGGCCGCCTGGTCGGCGGGGGTGACCGGCAGCGGCGCGCCTTCGTCCGCCGGCACGCTGTTCGATATTGTTGGCGCCCCTGCCACAGCGGGCGCGGTGCTCTGGCGCCGGCGCGGCGGCGCAGGCGCTGCGCTGCTCGCGGAAGGTGCACGCCTCGCGCCGACGCGTGCCGGTTTAAACGATGCGATCGCGCGACGCTGCGCAGTCCGGCGCGGCGCAGCTCGCCGTCCTGGGGCACGCGACGCGGCCCGTCGGGCGCTGCGACGGCTCGGGGCGTTGCGTGCTGTGCGATTCAGCGCCGCGCGCCGCGTGGCGGTGGGCCGCCCGGGGTTTCGGGCAGGCTTCGCCGGCGTCGCAGCCGACTTGCGCTTCGCCCGCGGCGCGGGCTTGTTCGCCAGCAGGGGCCCGGAGTCGCCTTTCTGGGCACGGCGCGCGCGCTTCCACACTTTGCGCGCGACTGCAGAGTGCTTGCGCGCGCGCCTGGCTTCGCGCTTGGCCTCTTTCAGGCGCTTGCGTGCGCGCTTCAGCTCTTCCTTGGCAATACGCACGCGCTGCTTGGCGACGTCCGCCTGCAGCCGGGCCCGCTCGAGAGGCTCAGCTGGGGTGTCCTGTTCGCTGCCGGTCTTCTTCATCGCTGGGCTCGCGAAGCGAAAAGAGGCGCAGTCTCACACAAGCGGCAGGCGGCTGCCACCTCGGGGACTTATCCACAGAATTTGTGCATAACCATGTGGACAGACGCGGCCCACACGCGCAAACGCTCAGCCATGCCAAGGGTTTGCGTCACGATGAACGGGTTTTCGCCAGCGTGGGTCCTCAAGTGTAGCGCGCCGCCGGTGCTTCAGTCGCCGCCGGCGTTGAGCATCGTGGCCGTGACGCGATTGCGGCCGCCGTGTTTGCTGCGGTAGAGCGCCGCATCGGCAATCTTGAGAACGCGCTCCGCGAGCCGGCGCTCGCCCGCGGGCACGCGGTCGAGTCCGCACAGTCCGAAGCTGGCAGTCACCTCGACGCTCTTGTCCTCGATCTTGAACGGGGGCTGCGCGACGGCGGCACGCAGCTTGCGGGCGACCTCGAGCGCCTGCTGGTAGCCGGTCTCGGGCAACACGATGGCAAATTCCTCGCCGCCGATGCGCGCCACCCAATCCACGCCGCGCCGCAGGCTGTGCTGCAGGCGTGCGCCGAACTGCCGCAGGACCTGATCGCCGCAAGCGTGACCGTGCGTATCGTTGACGCTCTTGAACAAATCGATGTCGCACAGAACGAGTGACAGGGCTCGCCCGTAGCGCGCGGCGCGCTCCACCTCGCGTGGAAAGTTCTTCGTGAAGAAGCGCCGGCTGCTGAGGCGGGTCAGATCGTCGGTCGCCGACAGCTTGCGGTTCTCCGCCAGGGTGACTCGCAGCACGGTCTCGAGCTCAGCGATGCGGCGTCCGGCACCGAGGCGCGCGTCCAGCTCGCGCTCGGACGCGCGGCGCCCGACACAGTCATCGGCGCCCGCGGCGAGTCCCGCCTCGCGCTCGGCGGCGTCATCGAGCTCCGCCACGTAGATGACGAATGGCGCGCGCACCTCGGATCGCGCCCGCAGTTTGCGCACCAACTCGAGAGAGTCCGTCACCACGACCGGACGGAACTCGCTGGCAAAGCGGCGCAGCGCCTCGTCTTCGTCCGCGAGTGACTCGTAGTCGAGCATGTCGGAGGTAATGCGGCGCTCCAGCTGCTGGCGCAGCAGTGCGTCCTGGCAGACCAGCAACGCCCGCGGTGGTGGCACAACCCGCAGCATGACCGCGAGGGTCGCGGTGGTCTCTTCGTGGCTCGCCGGCAGCCGCTCCGCGCGTCGCTCGAGAATACGCTGGATGACCGTCGTTTGACCGCCGGATGGCATTGACCCCTCCCAACGCAGATTACAGACAAGCGCGGCAAAATGCGCGGGCTGTGAGGTGCCGGGCCGGCGCCGGCGGCTAAAGGTATGATTGCCGCATGCAGCCGCCTGCCATTACCCGCCAGCGACGCCCGTTTCTCGCACCGTTGTGGCTGACACTGGTGGTGGTCCTGGTAACCGGCGGCGTTGCCATGACGTTTTATCGCAGCGCCACCACCACCGTGGTATTGCTCGTGCGGGCGGTGGAGAAAGAACCCGGAACCATCGAGGATCCTCCCCTCTCGCCCGAGGGCGAGCAGCGCGGGCAGCACTTGGCGCAGATGTTCGGCGACGCAAACGGCAGCGGACGACTCGACGCGATTTACGTGAGCGACGAGCGGCGCGCCCAGCAGACCGCGGCGGCGCTGGCGCAACGGCTGCACCAGGTGCCGGTCGTGTTCAGCGCCGGTGATGCGCGGGCCGCGGCCGCCCGCGTGCTGCGCGAGCATCCGGGCGGCACGGTGCTGGTCATCGGCAGCGGGGCCACGCTGCCGCAGATGATTCACGAACTGCAAGGCGTGGACGTCATCCCCGCTGCGCAGGGCGAATCCGACATTTTATATATGGTCAGCATCCCCAGTTTCGGCCGAGCTCACCTGGTGCGAATCAGGTTCTGACCGTGAGCGCTCAGCTAGTAGGTGCGCGGCGCGTGCCAGTGGCGCTCTGCGCCACGGCCTTGCGAATGAGATCTATGTGCTGAGTGATGCGGAAGTCGGCGAGGACCGCGGCGCGAACGTAACGGTCTTGGTCGATGAGGTAGGTAGCGCGCCGTACGCCGAATCCCAGGGGCCCCCGCACGTCGTACATACTGATGACAAACTTGTCGACGTCGGAGAAGAGGGTGAACCGCAGCTTGTGTTTTTCGCGGAAGGCGCGATGACTCACGGGGGTCTGAGGACTCACGCCCGCGACGTCAAGACCCGCCTGCTGGATCTCGGCATGTAAATCACGAATGGCGCAGGCCTCGCGCGTGCATCCGAGACTAAAGTCCGCAGGATAAAAAAACAGGATCAGCGGGCCGTGGCGTAGGAGTGTGCTCAGAGACACACTCTGCTCGTCCTGGTCCGGCAGCGTGAACTCCGGCGCTCGCCCGCCCATGGCCAGCATGCCTGGTCTCCGATCCGCGAACTCCTGCGGGCCCGACGCCGATCATAGCCGCATCCCGCGAGGACGGTTTAAACTTGATTGGACCTGCTGGATCGCGATGCTAGAATCGCGCGCCTTGCGTGGGGCGGTAGCTCAGCTGGGAGAGCGTCGCGTTCGCAATGCGAAGGTCGAGGGTTCGATCCCCTTCCGCTCCA
>DASWUP010000141.1:0-26212 GCA_036401635.1 Steroidobacteraceae bacterium | reverse complement strand
TACTCCGGGTTCAATCTGTTGCTCACCGACTCCGCTTCGCTCTGGTACGGCTCAAACCGCGCCACCCCGTTTGCGCGGCAGCTGGCAGCGGGCGTCTACGGTCTGTCGAACGAGCTGCTCGACACGCCGTGGCCGAAACTGCAGCGGGTGCGGCGCGGCTTCGAGGCGTGGCTGGCTCGAGCTGAGCGCAGCTCGCCGCAGGCGCTGTTCGAGCTCCTCAATGACCGCACGCGGCTCGCGGAGGACGCCGCGCTGCCGCGCACCGGCCTGGCGCGCGAATGGGAACGGATACTGTCGGCGCCGTTCGTGCTGCACCCGGATTACGGCACCCGTTGCTCGAGCGTCGTGCTACAGGAGCCCGGCGGCCGGCTCTACTTCGCCGAGCGGCGCTTCGACTCGCGCGGCGAGCCGGCCGGCGAAACTGAATTCGAGCTGAACGCGGGAGAGTGGCCGTGAGGTCTGCCGCGGAACCGATGCCGTGCGCGAGCGCTCTGACTACAAGAGCGGCGAGCGGCTCCGCTCGCGAGGCTCTAGAATTCCGACACTCTCCGGCTAATCGCACGTTGAGATGACGCAGCGCAATCCCCTGCCGCAGGCTCGTCGACGGCACAGGCGGGCCCCGGCAGTGGCCGTGTGTCTGCTCGCCTGCCCGCTCGCGCACAGCGCCGGCGTGAAGGTGGAGATCCGCGGCGTCGACGACGATCTGCGCGCCAACGTGCTCGCCTACCTGAGTTTGGAGCGTTACAAAACGGGCGGCGCAGACCTCAATGCCGAAACGATCGAGCGGCTGCACAACCGCGTGGAGCGCGAGGTGCGGGCGGCGCTCAGACCCTTCGGGTACTACGAGCCGCAGGTGGAGTCCGGTGTCACCGACCTGGGCCACGGCGACTGGCGCATCAGCATCAACATCAACCCGGGCAAGCCGGTGCTGGTCGATCACATCGACGTGCGCGTCGACGGGCCCGGGGAAAGCGATCCGCTGTTCCAGCGCATCCTGCACCACCTGCCGCTGCACGACGGCGATCGCCTGAACCACGCCGCCTACGAGGCCATCAAGACCGACCTGCAGCGCACCGCCGCCACCTACGGCTATCTCGACGCGCGCCTGATTCGCAGCGAGCTGGTCGTCGACCCGCCGAACCACAAGGCGAACGTGGCGCTCGAGCTGGACACCGGCGAGCGCTATTACTTCGGTGCGACCAGCATCCGGCAGAACGTCATCAGCGAGACGCTGGTGCGGCGCTACCTGCGCTACCACGAAGGCGAGCCCTTCGATCTCACGCAGGTGCTTCGCACCCAGTTCGCCCTCGACGATACGCAGTACTTTTCCAACCTCGAGGTGCTGCCCGGGGATCCCGATCGCACCACGCACATCGTGCCGGTCAACATTCACGCCGACCACAGCCGCCGACACCGCTACTCGTTCGGCGCCGGCTACGCCACCGACACCGGGGCGCGCGGCACACTCGGATTCGAGGACCGGCGCATCAATGCGCGCGGCCACAGCTTCAGCGTCGAGGCGCAGGCGGCGCGGGTGACGCGTTACAGCCTGCAGAGCCGCTACAACGCGCCGATCGGCGACCCGGCGGTCGAGAAACTGACCCTGGCGGGCACGGTCGAGCAGCGCCAGCTCGCCGATGTGCTCACGCACACGCTGTCGGCGGGCCCGAGCGTCACCGTGGTCACCGGCAGCTGGCAGCACGTGTGGCTGCTGACCGCGATGCGCACCACCGGCACCGACCTGAACGGTTCGCGGACCGACCGCCTGCTGGTGCCGGGCATCGACCTCGCCTCGGTGCCCAAGGGCTACCTCGGTGAGGCGCTGTTCGAGCACCCGTTCTTCGCCGAGCTGCGCGGCTCGCACGCCTCGCTCGGCTCCAATTCCAACTTCATCCAGCTGCATGTGCAGGCCGAGCGGGTCTTCCGCCTCGGCAGGAAGTGGCATCTGCTGCTGCGCGATGAGGTGGGCGCAAGCCTGGTGTCGCGCTTCAGCCAGCTGCCGACCGTGTTCCGCTTCTTCGCCGGCGGCGACAACAGCGTTCGCGGTTTCGCCTACAACGATCTGTCGCCGACCGAGGCGGCGTGTATAAAGAACCCGGACGGCAGCTGTAAGCAGCTCGTGTACATCAAGGTGGGCGGCAAGAATATGATCACCGGCACCGTGGAGGTGATCCGCGATTTGCCCAAGAATCTCGGCATCGCCACCTTCTTCGACTACGGCAATGCCTTCGATCGCTTCGGCACCTCGCTGCAATATTCGGTCGGCGTTGGCCTGCGGGTGCGCCTGCCGGTCCTGACGCTGGGCGTCGACATCGCCGAACCCCTGTCGGTGCCGCCATGTCCGCCGCAACCGACATGCAGGCACGGCGGTCCGCGCCTGCACATCAACTTCTCCCCGAAGCTGTAACGGCCGATGCGCACCCTGCGCCGCCTGCTGCTCATTCTCGCCTGCCTCACTGTCGTCACGGCCATCGTGGCGCCGGCGGCCCTCATCTGGTCGGCGTTGTTCACCAGCAGCGGACTGCAGTTCGCTGTCAGGCACATACCGCACCACTTCGCCGACGTGCAGCTCGACATCGTCGGCGTCAGCGGCACGGTCGCCGAGGGCGTGCGGGTCGAGCGCGTGGAGATCGACCATGACCTGGTGCACCTGAAGTTCGAGGGCATCGAGGGCCGCGTCGCACTCATGCCGCTGCTGCTGCAGACCATTCGCGCTACCGACGGCTCGGTGCGCAGTGCACTCATCCAGGTGAAACGCCGCACCAGGCCGCCCACCCCAGGGCCTCCTGTGTTCCTGCCGCGCTGGCTCATCATCAGCGCCGAGCAGGGGCGCGTGGCGAGCGCGACGCTCACCGTTCCCAATGGCTTTCGTCTCGAGGCCACCGACATCAGCGGCGCGGCCGTGATCCGTCACCGCGTCATCCGCTTCTTTCAGGCCGAGGCCCTGCTCGCAGGAGAGGCGCGGGTCGGTGCGATCGGGGAGCTGCGCGCCGCCGATCCGCTCGGGATGGAGGTCAAGGGTCACATCGACTGGAGTCCGCCCGGACAGCCCGCCTGGACGGTGTCCGGCAGCGCGCGCGGCGATCTCGATGTCCTCAACATCGTCGCACAAGCCATAAGACCCTTGCGCGCCAACTTCTCGGGGCAGGCGCTCGATCTCACCAACCAGTGGCACTGGGCGGGCGATGCGCTGATACGCGATTTTGACCTGCGCGAGTGGGGCGTGAGCGGCCCGCTCGGCAGCATCACCGGCCACCTGGCCGGCTCGGGCGATGCCGCGGGCTTCAGCGCCCACGGGCCCGTGAACCCCACCGGACTGCGCGCCGGGCTGTTTGAAGCGCAGTTCTCGGGCAATTTCGCCGATCGCGTGTTGACTGCCAGGCACGTGGAGTTGCGTCACCTCGCCTCCGGAGCACGCGCGAGCGGCGCGGGCACCATCGGCATCGACGGACCGCGACTCGACCTCAGCGGCAGCGTGAGCGATTTCCGCTGGCCGCTCGTGGGCCGTGACCCGGCGGTGCGGGATGCGGCTGGCTCTTTCACCCTCGCCGGCGTGCTGCCGTATCGGGTGCACTTGAGCGGCAGTGCCCGCGCGGCCGATCTGCCGCTGATGCCGGCGCAAGTGAACGGGACACTCGGCAAGGACAGCTTCGCCTTCGAGACCGCGGAGATAGACCTGTTCGGCGGTCACGCGAGCCTCAGTGGTGAGGTGGTGTGGTCCCCGGCAGAGAGCTGGTCCGTCACCGGCCACGCTACCGGCATCAACCCGGGCGTGCTGCGTGCCGATCTGCCCGGCAGCGTCAGCTTCGTGCTCGGAGCATCGGGACGCGGCTTCGACACCCGCGGCGATTTCACCGCCTCGTTCAGCAATCTGAGCGGCAGGCTGCGCGGCGTAGCCGCGAGCGGCGCCGGCACGCTGACGCGCTCCGGAAACACCTGGGGCTTCAGCCAGGTGCGCGTCGGCTTGGGGACCGCGCGGCTCGCGCTCGATGGGCACATCAGCGAGCGTATGGATCTGCGCTTTGCAGTCTCCGCGGAAGACCTGAGTCTGCTATCGCCCGGCACCCGCGGTCAGCTGAAGGCCTCGGGAACCCTGGGCGGCACGTTTGCCGATCCGGTGATCGTCGCCACGGCGCACGGCGGAGACCTCGATTACCAGGGAATCAAGCTCGAGAGCATCGACGCGGACGTCAACTTCGATCCTGCAACCCAGCGGGAGTCGAAAATCGACGCGCGCCTGCGCAAGCTGAGCTATCGGACCCGCACGCTCGAGAGCGTCACGCTCACGCTCGGCGGCCCGCCGGCTGCCTACAACGTGCACCTGGCAATCGCGGCCACCGGTCTCAGCGCGAGCGCCCAGGCGCACGGGGCGTACGAGCACGGAGTCTTCAAGGGCGAGCTCAACGCGCTCGCCATCAGCGGCAGCGAGTCGCTGCACCTGTCGCTCGAGCGTCCGGTGGGATTGACCGCGGCGCTCGATCACGTGTGGGTGGAGTGGCTGTGCCTGTTGGGTACGCCCGGCAGCATGTGCGCCGATGGCAACTGGAGTGCGGCGACGTGGTCGACCACCGTCATGACCAAACAGCTGCCGCTCAACACGCTCACGGCCGGCAGGACGCCCGCAGTGGAATACCTCGGAACCATCAGTGCACTCGCGCGCCTGTCGGGCGCCGCGAGCAGGCCGGTCGTGGGAACGGTGCGTGCCGAGTTGGCCGACGCCGAGCTGGCCCACAGACTTGCAGGCCACAAGGTCGAACACACCCGCATCGGCTCGGGCACGGTGACACTGACCGCGACGCCCGCGCTGGTGACTGCCCAGGCCGATCTGGGCGACGGCGAGGTCGGCACCATCCACGGCAGGCTCGAGGCGCAACGCAGCACGCCGCGATGGCAGGACATGCCGCTCACGGCCGAGCTGCATGCGCAAACCGCCGAGCTCGGGCTCATCTCGCTGTACGTCCCGGACATCGACCGGGCGGCCGGGCACTTCAGCGCGGATATCCAGCTGGCGGGCACCGCCGGAACGCCGCGCCTTTCGGGGTCGGTCAAGCTCAGCGACGGTGAGATCGATGTCTACCAGGTGAACCTGGGCCTGCGCCAGGTGCAGCTCAGCGCGCGCCTGAGCGAGGCGGGGCTCGATTTCAACGGCAGTGCGCACGCCGGCGCCGGCAACATCACCGCCGGCGGGCACCTCGAATGGCGCGAGCTGCTGCCTTACGGGAAGTTTCATCTGCAGGGAACCGACCTGCGGGTCGCGGACGTTCCGGAGGCGCAGATCGACGCGTCCCCCGATCTCGACTTCAACGTGAGCGGGCGCAAGATCGAAGTGACCGGCAAGGTGACCGTGCCGTATGCCAGGATCCAGCCCAAGGACTTTGCCGGCGCCGTGCGCTCCTCGCCGGACGAAGTAATCGTCGGCAGCGAGGCAGAGGATCCGACCAAGCGCTTCGAGGTGGTGAGCACCATCACGCTGAGCCTCGGCGAGCGCGTGAACATCGACACCTCGGGGCTCACCTGCAGACTCACCGGCGGCATCACCATCAGGAGCGGCTACGACACGATCAGCCGCGCCACCGGCGAGCTGTCGGTGGCGGAGGGCAAGTACACGGCCTATGCGCGCAAGCTCGACATCCAGCGCGGCCGGCTGATTTTCACCGGCGGTCCGATCGATGATCCGGGCATCGACCTGCGTGCCGCCAAGGTATTCCCCGAAGTCACCGCCGGCGTCAACGTGCGTGGCACGCTGCTGCAGCCGCGCATGACGTTCTTCTCCGATCCCCCGCTGCCGCAGTCACAGATCGTGTCGCTGATTCTGGCCGGCGGCTCGCTGGAGTCGGCGCAGAACCGCACCACCGGCAACAGCGGCGCGGGCAGCGCGGCGCTGGCGCAGGGCGGCGCGATCCTCGCGCAGCAACTCGGCTCGCGCGTGGGTCTGCAGGATGTGAGTCTCGAGTCCGACGTCACCAACGAGACATCACTGGTGCTGGGCCGCTACCTGTCGCCGCGACTGTACGTGGCTTACGGCATCAGCCTCACCCAGCAGCTCAACACGCTCAAGTTGCGCTACACCCTCGGTGATCACTGGACCGTCAGGACCGAAGTGGGCCAGGCGCGCGGCGCGGACCTGGTGTACACCCTAGAGAAGTAGCGGCGGTACGCCGGCTACGCGTTTCCCGCGCGGCGGCGCGGCCGGCGCTATTTCGAGCATTCGCCGATCCGTCGCCCGGTCATGTTGACCGTCACCTTCTGCCCCTTGTCGGTGGTCGAAACGATGACGGCCTTGAACGTGTCGGAGGCGAAGCTGCCGTCGAAGTGCGACGTCATGTGCGGGCACTGCATCACGAACTTCACTTTGTTGCCTGCGACGGTGTGCTCGGTCATCTTGCAGCTCGGGTCGGTGCTCCGCTCATCCGTGAGCTTCTTGCTCACCTTGGCCAGATCCGCATCGCTGATGCATTGCTGGTGCGTTCTGGGCTGCTGCAGCTTCGCTGCGTAGCCGGGCGGCAGGCGGCTCTGCATCTCCGGCGGCAGCGTCACCTGCGAGGTGGACACGAACTCGTACTTGCCCGGTTTTAGGTTGAGGGCCTGGGCGAACAACGCGCTGCACATGCCGGCGGCGGCCAGCGCCGCGGCCTGGGCCGCGCCTCTCGAACGTCGTGACTGCATGACCATCCCTTCGCGGTTGGGCGCCTGGGCGCGGCTAAGCTCGCATTCTAGCGCCAAGCGCGCCGCGCTCCGGGGACCCTTGACTCTGATGCATTAAAATGCACAATACGCGCATGTTTATGCGTTCAGGCGCCGGCAGATGCTGAGCGACGCACACCAGCTGCAGCGGCGTGGCGCCATCGTGCGCCTCCTGCGCGATGGCCGGGTGCGCAGGCAGGCCGACCTGGTACGCCTGCTGAAGAAGGAGGGTCACGGCGTGACCCAGTCTTCCATCAGCCGCGACCTGCGCGATCTCGGGGTGCTCAAGGCGAGTGGCCGTTACGTGCTGCCCCCCGACGAGGTCACGCGCGCCAATGGCGACTTCGGCACCCTGGCGCAGTTCGTGCGGCAGCTGCGGCGCGCGGGGCCCTCGATCACTGTGCTGCGCACCACCATCGGGGCTGCGCAAAGCGTCGCGGTGGCGATCGACCGGGCCGAGTGGCCGGAAGTGTCCGGCACCCTCTCCGGCGACGACACCATATTCATTGCCACCGCCAGCGCGCGTGCGCAGGGCGAGCTCATCGGCCGCCTGCGCGCGCTGTTCCGGGTCTGATCATGTCCAACACCGCTGCGCGCACCGGCGCCACGCCCATCGTCCTCGCCTACTCCGGAGGTCTCGACACCTCGTTCCTGGTGCCGTGGATTGCGGAACACCAACGCCGCCCGGTGATCACGGTCACCGTCGACACCGGCGGAATCGACGCCGCGGCGGCGCGCATGCTCGCCGAGCGCGCCCGCGCGCTCGGCGCCGTGGAGCATCACCAGGTGGATGCGCGGGCGGATTACTTCGAGCAGGTGCTGCGCTTCCTCATCATGGGGAACGTGCGGCGCGGGCAGCTCTACCCGCTGTGCGTCGGCGCGGAGCGCATCATGCAGGCACAGACCATCGCGCGCATGGCGGCTAAGCTCGGCTGCGACACGGTCGCGCACGGCTGCACCGCGGCCGGCAACGACCAGGTGCGCTTCGAGGTGGCGCTGCGCACTCTCGCCCCGGACCTGCAAGTGCTCGCGCCGGTGCGCGATGAGGCCTTCAAGCGCCAGGATGAGCTCGAGTATCTGCGCCAGCGCGGGCTGCCGGTGCCAGCCACCGCAGCGCGCTACTCGGTCAACCGCGGCTTGTGGGGCGTGACCATCGGCGGCCGCGAGACGCTCACTTCCGCCGGCAGCATTCCCGATGACGCCTGGCTCCTCACCCGCGATGCGTTCGCGCACCCGCGGCCCCCCGAGCGTCACGTGCTGGCGTTTCGGGCCGGCCGGCCGGTGGCGCTCGATGGCCGCGCGGCTTCCGCGGTCGAGATCATCGAAGCGCTCGAGACTCTCGCGGCACCGTTCGGCATCGGCCGCGGGATTCACCTGGGCGACACCATCATCGGCACCAAAGGGCGCGTGGCGTTCGAGGCACCGGCGGCGGAAGTGCTGCTCAGCGCGCACCGCGAGCTCGAGAAGCTGGTGCTCACCGCCCGGCAGCAGCGCATCAAGGAACTGGTCGCGCAGCCCTACGGCGATCTGGTGCACGAGGGCCAGCTGCTCGATCCGGTGTGCCGCGACATCGAGGCGCTGCTGCTGTCCTCGCAGCAGCGGGTGACGGGCGAGGTGCACCTGCTGCTGCAGTCCGGCCGCGTGTTCATCGAGGGCGTGGAGTCGCCGTTCTCGCTCATGGCGGCCTCCCGGGGCGTGTACGGCGAAGCGGTGGGCGAATGGTCAGCCAGCGACTCGCTGGGGTTCGCGCGGATCGCGGCGCTCCCGGGTGTGTTCTACACGCGCGCCGGCGAGCGCGCGGCCGCGCTGCCCAAGGATCAGTAGCCATGCTGGGCGGCATGCGCAGCGTGGTCGTCGACAAGCTGGCCTCCGTGACCCAGGCCTGCGGCCTGTCGCACGAGGTGCGCATCGCCGCGGACATTCCCGCGGAAGAAGGCGTGGTAGTCGTGGTCGAGGTGCTCGACAACAAGTCGACCTACAACACGCTCGAACTGACCAGCGGCCGCATGGCCAAGCTCGGCAAGGGCGACGTGGTTGCGGGCGCGCTCGGCCACCGCCAGGCGCTGTTCGGCTACTCCGGCCACGTGCCCGCGACGCTGCAACCCGGCGACGTGATCCAGATGCTCAACATCGGTGGCGTGCTCGGGGTCTGCGACTCCATCAATCCGGAAAAAGGCAAGCCGTTCGATTGCCGCGTGCTCGGCGTCGCGCTCAGCTTTCCCTACCTCGGTGAGCGCATCGGCGTGCCCGCCCGCGTGGGTCACAAGCGGCTCGACGCCAACGCAGCGCTCGACATGCGCGGCGTGCCGGTGGTGGCGCTCGCCGGCACCTGCATGGAGGCCGGCAAGACCGCCGCCGCCTGCGCGATCATCGCCCGCATGCGCCACCGCGGCCTCACCGTCGACGCCTTCAAGGCGACCGGCGTCTCACTGCGCCGCGACATCCTCGCCATGGAGGATGCGGGTGCACGGCGCTGCGCGATTTTCACCGATCTCGGCATCGTCACCACGACGCGCCTGAACGGTCCGGCGCTCACCCGCACCATGCTCACCGAGCTCGCCGCCGGCAAACCCGACGTACTGGTGTTCGAGCTCGGCGACGGCATCCTCGGCACCTACGGCGTCGATGCGATCCTCGAGTGTCCCGACATCCGCGCCGCGCTCACGGCGGTCATCCTGTCGGCGAACGACCCGGTCGCCGCCTGGGGCGGCGTGAAGCTGCTGCGCGAGCGCTTCCTCATAGAGCCGTGCGTGGTCACCGGACCGTCCACCGACAACCAGGTGGGTGTTGAGATCATCACCGCCCAGATGGGCGTGCCGGCGTTCAACGCTCTGAGCAACGGCGCCGCGCTGGGCGACCGTGTGATCGAGGCGCTGGGACTTAAAGCGGCGGCCGTGCAGTGAGCGCGAAAATCCCCACGGTGGTGCTCGGCGGCAGCGGCTACGTGGCCGGCGAGCTGCTGCGCCTGCTCGCCACGCATCCGCGTTTTGAGCTCGCGGGGGTGATGTCGGACAGCCAGCCGGGCGAGCCGCTCAGCCGCGCCTTCCCACACCTCGCCAGCGCCTACCCCGAGGAGCGTTTCAAGTCGCAGGCGCAGGTGCAGGAGCTCCTGGGCGAGGCGCGGGAGTCGGCGCTGTTCTCGGCCGCCCCGCACGGTGTCTCCGCCGCTCTCATCGACACGCTGCTGACGGGCGCGGCGCGGGCAGGAAAGCAGCCACGGGTGGTCGATACTTCCGCGGATTTCCGTTACGCCTCCCCGCAGGCCTACGCGGCGGTGTACCAACGCGTGCACGCCGCGCCGGCGCGCATGGCGGAATTCACCTGTGCGCTGCCGGAGCATCTGCGGGAGCTGCCGACCGCGCACGTCGGCCATCCCGGCTGCTTCGCCACCGCGATGCTGCTCGCAAGTGTGCCGCTGCTCGCCGGCGGGCTCATCGCGCCGACACTGTTCGTGAGCGGCGTCACCGGCAGCACCGGCGCCGGAAGCAGACCCGTCGAAGGCACGCATCATCCGCTGCGCCACGGCGATCTCTACAGCTACGGCGCGCTACAGCATCGCCATGTGGCGGAAGTCACGGCGTGCGCGCGCGCGGCCACCGGCGTCGAAGCGCACTTTGCCTTCGTGCCGCATTCCGGACCGTTCGCGCGCGGCATACACCTGACGCTGCAGGCGCAGCTCAGCCGCTCGCTCGACACCACGGGGCTGCTGGCGGCGTTGCGCGAGTTCTACGCGCACGCGCCATTCGTGCGCATCCAGACCGAGGCACCGCGCGTCAAGGACGTGGCGGCGAGCAACTACGCGCACCTGTCCGGGGTGGTCGCGGGCCGCACCGTGGCGGTCATGTGCGCGATCGACAATCTCAACAAGGGCGCCGCCGGCGGCGCCCTGCAATGGATGAACCGGATGTTTGGCCTGCCGGAGACCGCCGGTCTCACCGCGCCCGCGCCCGGATGGACCTGAGGGCGTCCTAAGTGGTTCACGCTGTGAATGATTTTCTCGCGCCGGTGTTCGCGCAATTCCCGCTGGAGGTCGTGTCGGCGCAGGGCGTGTGGCTGCAAAGCAGCGCCGGCACCCGGGTGCTCGATCTGTACGGCGCACATGCGGTGGCGGGCCTCGGCTACGGGCATCCCGCCTGGACGGCAGCCCTGGCGGCGCAGGCCGCATCGTGCAACTTCCAGACGAACGCGGTCGCCATGCAGGTGCGCGCCCGCGCCGCCGCTTCTCTGGTGCGCTTCTCGCAGTTGCCGTTGGCGAGCGTGTTCTTCGTCAACAGCGGCGCCGAGGCGAACGAGAACGCCCTCAAGATCGCGCTGCGCATGAGCGCGCGGCCGCAGGTGGCGGCGGTCGAGGGTGGCTTTCACGGGCGCACCGCCGCCGCGGGCGCGGTCACCTGGGGCGCGAGTAGTAAGTGGTACGGCTTTCCGCGCGCGCCGTTCGACGTGAAGTTCATCGTGCGAGGTGACCTCGCGTCGATCGCCGCGCAGGTGACACAGCAGAGCGCCGCGGTGATCGTCGAGCCGGTGCAGGGCCTCGCCGGGGCGGTGGATCTCGGCGCGACGTTCCTCACGGCGCTGCGCCGGCGTTGCGATGAGGTGGGGGCGCTGCTGATATTCGATGAGGTGCAGTGCGGCATCGGCCGCACCGGCCATCCCTTCGCCGCCAACCTCTATGGCGTCGTGCCGGACATGCTCACCACCGCCAAGGCGCTCGGCAACGGTTTTCCCTGTGCGGCGCTCATGATGTCGGCGCAGGTGTCGGCGGCGCTCACACCCGAATCCCTCGGCACCACCTTCGGCGGCGGACCCATGGCCTGCGCGGCGATCGCAGCGGTGATCGCGGCCATCGAGTCGCAACGACTTCTCGAGCAGGTGCAGCGCATCGGCGCCTATATCCGCGCCACCTGCATCACCGGCCCGGTCACCGGACACCAGGGGGCGGGCCTGCTCACCGGACTGCGCACCACGCGGCCGGCGAAGCAGATCCAGGCGGAGTTGCTCGAGCGTGGCATTCTCGCCGGCACCGCGAGCGACCCCAACGTGCTGCGCCTGCTGCCGCCGTTCATCCTCGAAGAGCAGCACGTCGACATGCTCGCAGAGGCGCTGACGCGCCTGCCGGCATGAAGCGTTTTCTCGATCTCGCGGATTTCGAGCGCGACGAGGTGCTGTCGCTCCTGGAGCTCGCGCGGCACCTGGAGAAGCAGCCCGAGCCGCGCGTGCTGGCTGGCCGCATCCTGGGCCTGGTGTTCTTCAATCCCTCGCTGCGCACGCTGGCGTCGTTCCAGGCGGCCATGGCGCGCCTCGGCGGCAACTCGTTCGTCATCAACCCAGGCCAGGGCAGCTGGCAACTCGAGACCCGCCCGGGTGTGGTGATGGACGGCGCGGCCGCCGAGCATGTGCGCGAGGGCATTCCGGCGCTGGCCTCCTACTGCGACGCACTCGGCATCCGCGCCTTCGCCGAAGGCAAGGACCTGGCGAGCGATCTGGCCGAAACCACGTTCAACACCATGGCGAGTCTCATCGACAAGCCGCTCATCAATCTCGAGTCCGCGGTCAACCATCCCTGCCAGGCGCTCGCCGACTGGAAGACGATGGATGATCTGGCGGTGCCGCGCGCCGGGCGCTTCGTGCTGTCGTGGGCCTACCACCCGCGCGCCCTGCCGCTGGCGGTGCCGGCCGCGGCGCTGCACATGGCGGCGCTACGCGGCATGGAAGTCATCGTGCTGCGTCCGCAGGGCTTCGCGCTGCCCGACGCCATCATGGAACGGGCGCGGCGCGCCGCGGCGGCCTCGGGAGGCTCGGTGCGCGAGACCGCCGAGCGCGACGACGCGCTCAGCGGCGCCGAGGTCCTGTATGTAAAGGAATGGGGCGCAACCGCCTGTTACGGCGACGCCCCCGCGGATGCGCGCCTGCGCAGCACGCTCACCGGCTGGTGCGTGCGCAACGACTGGTTCACGAGGACGGCACCCGAGTGCCGCGTGATGCACTGCCTGCCGGTGCGACGCAATACCGCCATCGCTGATGAGGTGCTCGACGGCGCGCGCAGCGTCGTGCAGCGCGAGGCCAGCAACCGTCTGCCGGTGCAGATGGCCGTGCTGCACCAGATGCTCAAGCCCTAAGCCTTGCGGAAACCCAGCATGATCATGCACAGAAGCGATCAGACCCTCGCCGTCCACGCGCTCAAGAGCGCCGCTCCTTACATCCGCATGTACAAGGGCAAGACCTTCGTGGTGAAGGTGGGGGGCGGCGTGTTTGGCGACTCGCAGGCGACGCGGGTGCTGGTGGAGCAGATCGCGATCCTGCACTACTTCGGCGTGCGCGTGGTGCTGGTGCATGGCGGCGGTCCGCAGCTCACTGAGCTGTCGGCCGCGCTCGGAGTGCCGACGCGCATGGTGGACGGGCGGCGCGTCACCGACCAGAAGTCCATCGACGTGACCGCGATGGTGCTCAACGGCCTGATCAACACCCGCGTGCTCGGCATTTGCCGCGATCTCAACATCGACGCGGTAGGCATCAGCGGCGTGGACGCGGGACTGGTGCGCGCGCACAAGCGCCCGCCAGTGAAGCTCGGCGCCGACGGTGAACTCATCGACTTCGGTTTCGTCGGGGACATCGACGCGGTCGACACCACCGTGCTGCGCAAGCTCCTCGACAACGGGCTCATGCCGGTGGTAAGCCCGCTGTCCGCGGACGAGTCCGGGACGCTGCTCAACATCAACGCCGACACCGTGGCTGCAGCGATCGGTGCGGCGCTTCAGGCGGAGAAGCTAATCCTGTGCACCGGCGCCCCAGGGATTCTAGGCAGCGTCGATGATCCCGGCTCGCTCGTCTCCTACACCGATCTGCGGGGACTGAAGCGCTTACGCGATGACGGTCACATCGCCGACGGCATGCTGCCCAAGGTCAAGGCCATCGAGGACGCCATCCGCGGCGGCGTGCGCCGGGTTCATGTGGTGTCCTACCAGTCCCCGGAGGGGATCCTGGCGGAGGTATTCACCAACGAGGGCACCGGCACGCTGATCGTCGCCGATATCAATGCGCTCACGCCGGCCGAGCAGCAGAGCGCGCCATGACGCGGCTGTGGGACAAGGGCGCGCCGCTCGATGAGCGGGTGCTGCATTACACCGCCGGCGAGGACTACGCGCTCGATGAGCGCCTGGTGCGCCACGACGTGCGTGCCTCGATCGCGCATGCCGAGATGTTGCACGCGCAGGGTCTGCTGACGCGCAGCGACTTCACCGCCATCCGCGAGGGCCTGAGCGCGCTGGCGCAGGAGCACGCGCGCGGCGCGTGGCGCATCGAGCTCGCGGACGAGGACGGCCAGAGCGCGCTCGAGCGGCGCCTGACCGAGCGCATCGGGGCGGCCGGCGCCCGCATTCATCTCGGGCGCTCGCGCAACGATCAGGTGCTCACCGCCATACGCCTGTATCTGCGCGAAACCCTCGAGGCGCTCGCCAGCGGCGCGCTCGCGGTCGCCGACGCGCTCGATGCGCTCGGGGTACGTGAGCAGAACACCGAACTGCCGGGCTACACGCACCTGCAACAGGCCATGCCGAGCTCGGTACCGCTGTGGGCCGGCGGTTTTGCGGCGGAGCTGCGCGATGATGCGGCCGGCCTCTTGCAGGTGCAGCGCCGCATCGACAAGAGCCCGCTAGGCTCGGCGGCGGGCTACGGCACGCCCGCTCTGCCGATCGACCGTGAAGCGACGCGGGCGGCACTCGGATTTGCGGCCGTGCAGGAGCCGGTCACCGCGGTGCAACTCTCGCGCGGCAAGGCCGAAGCGCAGCTTCTGTTTGAGATCACGCTGCTGCTGCAGGATCTCGGCCGCTTCGCCGCCGACGTGCTGCTGTTCGCCACCCAGGAGTTCGGCTTCCTCACGCTGGCGGACGCATTCACCACCGGCTCGTCGATCATGCCGCAGAAGCGCAACCCGGATGTGTTCGAGCTGATCCGCGGCCGCTCCGCCACCGCGCAGGCGTGTCTCGCCGAAGCCCTCGGCGTGTGCGCCAAGCTGCCCTCGGGCTACCACCGCGACCTGCAGCTGCTGAAGTTCCCGCTGTTTCGCGCCATCGATCTCGCGCTCGAGACGCTCGCCATACTGCCGCCGGCCATCGAAGCGCTGAAGTTCCGGCGCGAGGCCATAAGGCTCGATCCCTCGATTCATGCAGCGGAAGAGGCCAACCGCCTGGTGCTCACGGAGGGTATCCCGTTCCGCGAGGCGTACCAGCGCGTGGCGGCGAAGCCGAAAGGCTGACCCGGTTGCGCCGGTCGCTGTCGCCACCGCCACCGCGGTTGCAAGCCCCTGCCCCGCGGTGCACGCTGGGAGGAAATCTACGGAGACATGAATGATCAAGGTGTTGGGAATCTCCGGCAGCCTGCGCCGAAGCTCCTACAATAGCGCGCTGCTGCGCGCGGCCGCGCGCCTCATGCCGGAGGATGCGACGCTCGAAGTCGCCAGCCTGCGCGGCATCCCGCTGTACGACGGCGATGTCGAGGCGCAGGGTATCCCCCCGACGGTGAGTCAGCTGAAGGAAGCGATCATCGCCGCCGACGGGGTGCTGATGGCAACCCCGGAATACAACAACGGCATCCCCGGCGTGTTCAAGAACACCATCGACTGGCTGTCGCGACCGTCGTCGGACATCAAGCGCGTATTTGGCGGGCGAGCCTTCGCCATCATCGGCGCCTCGCCCGGTCCCTTCGGTACGAATCTGAGTCAGGCGGCGTGGCTGCCGGTCATGCGCACGCTCGGCACGCAGACCTGGTTCGGCGGGCGCCTGCTGGTGTCGCGCGCCGGCGGCGCGTTCGATGAAGAAGGCAGCCTCAAGGACGCGACGGTGGAGGAGCACCTGAGGCAGTTTCTCGCCGGATACGTAAGTTTCCTGCGGGCGCGCGCCGGCTAGGACTCAGGCGCGAGCCGACGCTCAGGCCGCCTTCATCGCCGCGGCCAGCTGGCCGGCCTGCTCGCCGACGATCAGGTGCAGGACTCCGGGCGCCGCCCGCATGACGGCCGTGACTCCGGCCAGCTTCGCCGCCACCTCATCGAAGCGGCCCGCATCGGCGAGCGTGATGCGCAGGCGCGTGTGCGCAACCGCCTCCAGCTCGCGCACGTTGGCGCGCTCACCGAGCGCCGCCAGCAGCCGCTTCGCCGTCTCGCGCGTCGCGGGGTCCGGAGCGGCCCCGGAAGCCGCGGCCGGGCTGTGCACGGCGGCTGCCGGCATCGGGACAGCGGCGGGGGCTGCGCCCGAGGAGCGCAGGTAGTCTTCCATGTTGGTCTTCAGGTTCTCCGAGAGCGGCCCAAAGACCGCCTGCACGCCCTTGCCGATGCGCATGACCCCGCTGGCACCGAGCGCAGTCAGCGCGCGCTCATCGACGAGCGCCGGATCCTTGACCGCCACCCGCAGCCGCGTGATGCAGGCATCAAGGCTCGCGATGTTGTCGCCGCCACCGAAGGCGAGCACCAGCTCGCGCGCGCGCGCCTCGTCGCCCCCCGCGAGAACCGCGCCAGGCGCGGCCGTGAGCGTCTCCTCCCGACCGGGGGTCTTGAGGTCGAGCCAGCGAATGGCGAGGCGGAACACCATGTAGTAGATGACCGCGTAGACGGGGCCGAGGATCAGCACCAGCCACCACTTCTGCGCGAACTTGCCAAACACGTTGAACACCAGGAAGTCGATGCCACCCTGCGAAAAAGTGAAACCCATGTGCATGCCGAGCGTGTTGGCCAGGAACTGCGTCGAGGCCGCGAGCAGCGCGTGCACCACATACAGCACGGGCGCGACGAACAGGAAGGCGAACTCGATCGGCTCGGTGATCCCGGTGAGGAACGAGGTCAGCGCCGCCGAGATCATGATGCCGCCGACCGCGACCCGATTTTGCGGGCTGGCGCTGTGCCACATCGCAATCGCCGCCGCGGGCAGGCCGAACATCTTGAACAGGAAGGCCCCGGCCAGTATTCCCGCGGTGGGATCGCCGGCGAAGAAGCGGTTGATGTCGCCGTGCACCACCGTTCCGCTGGCGTCGGTGAAGGTACCCATCTCGAAGAAGAACGGCACGTTCCAGATGTGGTGCAGACCGAACGGGATCAGCAGCCGCTCGACGAAGCCGTAGAGAGTCGCGGCCGTGCGCGGGCTGGAGACCGCCGCCCAGTGCGAGAACGTGTCGATGCCGTGCTGGATGGGCGGCCAGATCGCCGACAGCACCACGCCGGCAAACCCCGCGGCGAGCGCCGTCACGATCGGCACGGAGCGCTTACCGGAGAAGAACGCCAGGTACGGTGGCAGGGCCGTGCGGTAGAAGCGCTTGAACATCGTCGCAGCGATCGCGCCGACGAGGATGCCGCCGAAGACGCCGGTCTGCATCGACTTGATTCCCATGACGGTCACGGGCTGCATGCCCCAGACACCGGCCATCACGCCGAGAATCGCGAGCAGCACCACATAGCCGACGACCGCCGAAATCGCGGCGACGCCGTCATTCTCGGTGAGGCCGACCGCGACGCCGACCGCGAATATCAGCGGCAGGTTGCCGAACACCACATCGCCCGAGGCCTTCATCAGCGCCGACACGAGCGGCGGAATCCACTCGAACTGCGCCGCGCCGATGCCGAGCAGGAGACCTGCGACCGGCAACACCGCCACCGGAATCATCAGCGACTTGCCGATCTTCTGCAGGACTACGAACGCGTCTTTGAACACAGTGTCCCCTTTTAGCTCGCCTGCCCGCCGAAGCGCGCGAGCCGCGCGCGCACCTCGCCCGCGGTGCCGAGCCCGGCGACCTCGCGCGCGAGTTCCCGGCAGTCGTGCAGCGACAGCCGGCGCACCAGCGCCTTGACGGCCGCGATCGCCGGCACCGGCACCGAAAGCTCGTCGACCCCGATGCCGAGCAGCAGCGGCACCGCGAGCGGCTCGGCGGCCAGCCCGCCGCACACGCCCACCCATCTGCCGTGACGGTGCGCGGCTTCGACGGTAAGACTGATCAGCCTGAGAACCGCCGGATGCAGCGCGTCGGCCTGGGACGCGAGCTTCGGGTGGCCGCGGTCCATTGCCAGGGTGTACTGAGTCAGATCGTTCGTGCCGATCGAAAAGAAATCCACCTCGCGTGCCAGGTGCTCCGCGGTGAGCGCCGCGGACGGCACCTCGATCATCACACCGGTGCGCACGGAGGCGCCGCTGGCGCGTTGCTCCTCGTCGAGGAGCCTTCGGGCGGCGCGCAGCTCATCGAGGGTCGCGATCATCGGGAACATCACGTGGATATCACTGAGCGCGGCTGCCTTGAGGATTGCGCGCAGCTGGCTGCGCAGCAGATCCGGCCGCTCGAGGCTCACGCGGATACCTCGCAGGCCGAGAAACGGATTCTGCTCCGGCGGCAGCGGCAGGTACGGCAGGGGCTTGTCACCGCCGACGTCGAGTGTGCGGATGACGAGCCGGCGTTCGCGGCCGAGCGCGGTCGCGACCGCGCGGTAGACCTCGGCCTGCTCACGCTCGTCGGGCGCAGTATCGCGGTCCAGGAACAGAAGCTCCGAGCGCAGCAGGCCCACGGCGTCGCCGCCGCAAGCAATGGCGGCGACGGCTTCCTCGGCCGTGCCGATGTTGGCGGCAATCTCGACGCGATGCCCGTCGGTCGTCGCGGCGGGCGCACTCGCCGCCGCCCGCTCACGGTGGCGCTGCGCGGCCAGGCGCCCGATCATGGCGCGCGCAGCGGCGACCTCGGGCTCGCCCGGACGTTGCAACAGAATGCCCTGCGTCCCGTCGAGGAGAACGGGTGTGCCGTCCTCGAGCTCGAGCGCGGCCCGGTCCACGCCGCAGACCGCCGGTATGCCGAGAGCGCGGGCGATGATCGCCGCGTGGCTTGTCGGTCCGCCGCCGGTCGTACACAGGCCGAGCACCCTGTCCGCGTCGAGTGAGGAGGTCTCGCTCGGCGTCAGTTCATCGGCAATCAGGATGGAGCCGGGTGCAAACTCGAGTGGCGCCATCGTCACGCCGGCCAGGAGTCCCAGCACCCGGCCGCCCACATCCCGGACATCGCCGGCCCGCTCACGCAGCAGCGGACTGGCGAGCGCCTCGAGGCGCGCCGCGTAGCTCGAGTAAGCATCCCGCCATGCGTATCCGGCACTGTGTCCACCCGACAGGCCGGCCACCGCGAGGTCGATCAGCTCCGGATCGGCAAGCAGCTCGAGGTGGGCGTCCAGAATGCGCGACGCGGCTCCCGAGTTGGCCGTTCTCTGTACGTCGATCTGTTGTCGGGCGCGGGCGAGCGCGGCGTCGAGGTGCGCGCGCTCGCGCTCGATCCCGGCACCATGCTGCTCGACGCTGATCGCGGCGCGACGCACCTGCGCCACTTTGCCGAGCGCAAGGCCCGGCGAAGCGCCCACCCCGAAAATCTTGCGCGGGTCGGCCGGACCTGCCGGGTCGATCGCCGGCGTCGCCGCTGCCGCGGGGGCTGCGGCCGGCACCGGGCCTGCACCCGGCGCGGCCGCGGTCTCCGATTCGCCGGATCCCGACGCGAGCAGTGCGGTGAGCGCACTGACCGCGGCCGCTGCATCCGGGCCGGAAGCGCTCACGCGGATGGCATCGTTCGGGTTGGTCGCGAGCAGCAGGATGGACGTGACCGACTTGGCATTCGCGGCATCGGCGCCGCGCAGCAAGCGGATGTCCGCACGGAAGGTCTTGGCCGCGGCCGCGAGAACCGCCGCCGGCCTGGCGTGCAAGCCTTGGCGGTTAGGTAAGCGGATCTCCGCCGAGACGGCGGTTGCCCCGGTCGCCGGCGCGCCCTCAACGGGGCCGTCCGCGGCGAGCTCGAGATTCAGGATGATGCTGCGGCCGGCATCGACCAGCCCCGTTGCCACGCTCATCCCACGGATGCGCTCGCGGTTCGTCACCAGAACCTGCGTGAGCAGGCTCGGGGCTGAGCGCGCGATGAGATCGGCATCGAAGGAGATCAGTGGCTGTCCGGCCGCCACCCGATCGCCCTGCCGCACGCGCGGCGTGAAACCCGTGCCGTTCAGGCTGACGGTATCAACGCCGATGTGAACCAGAATTTCGACGCCCTCGTCGGTGGTGATGGCCAACGCATGGGCTGCGCGGTGCAACAGCGTGACGCGCCCGGAAGCCGGAGCCAGCAGCTCGCACGAGGTCGGATCGATCGACACCCCGTCTCCCACCGTGCGCTGCGCAAACACCGGGTCCGGAACCTGGTCGAGCGGCACGAGGATTCCGGAAAGCGGCGCGACCAGGCCGATCCGTCGAGGCACTGCGCTCATGGCGGGGGCAGACGCGAGACCTCGGCCGAGAGGGGTGCGCGATCTGGTTCTGTGCTCATTGTGTCGCGGCGCCCCAGGTGAGCGCTAGCATGCTCCCGATCGCTCGACGCCGGCAAGTGCGCAGCGCGCTCGCGCGTGTTGGGACCAGCCGCACCCCGCTACGGCGCGTCCGGCTGCGCCTCCGGCGCCGCGCCTGCAAACGCCGGCAAGCTCTGCAGGTGCGCGCAGATCGCGCGCAATCTCGGATAGGGTTGCACGTCGACCTTGTAGCGATGCGCGTTGTACATCTGCGGCACGATGCACAGGTCGGCAAGCGTGACCTGGCTGCCGAACATGTGCCGCCCGTCGCTGCCGGTTCGGCTGACGTGCTGCTCCAGCGCGGCAAACCCCGCCCCGATCCACTCGCCCGCCCAGGCATTCACCGCGGTCTCGTCCGCCTCGAAGTTCGAGCGCAGGTAGTTCAGAACCCGCAAATTGCCGAGCGGGTGGATATCGCAGGCGATGGCGAGCGCCAGCGAGCGCACCTGCGCGCGCTGCGCGGCAGCACCGGGCAACAACGACGGCTGCGGGTGCGTTTCCTCCAGGTACTCGATGATGGCGAGCGACTGCGTGATGACGGTGTCACCATCCGCCACCACGGGAATGAGCCCCTGCGGATTGAGCGCGCGAAATTCGGGCGTGTGCTGCGCGCTGGTCGGCGCGCGCAGATCCACCAGCGCCGGCTCCCAGGGGATGCCTTTGAAGTTGAGTGCAATGCGGACGCGATAGGCCGCGGAGCTTCGATAGTAATGATAGAGCTTCATTTGCAATCCCATCTGCGGGTGCAATCCGATCTGCCAGCGGTACGCTTCGGCTACGCGGGTTCGGGGGATACGATGGTGTTGTGCAGCACCTCGAGCCCCTCGATGCCCCCTTCCAGACGGTTGCCGGGTTTCAGCGGGCCGACACCGGCGGGCGTGCCGGTGAAAATGAGATCGCCAGGCTTGAGCTCATAGAGCGTCGACAGCTCCGCGATGATGCGCGGCACGTCCCACAACATCTGACTCACGTCCGACTCCTGGCGCAACTCGCCGTTCACGCTGAGCCAGATGCGCCCCCGCGACACCTGGCCCAGGGCAGCCGAGCGAATCGCGGCAATCGGCGCCGAGCGGTCAAAGCCCTTGCTCGCGTCCCATGGCCGACCGCGTTGCTTGGCGGCGTGCTGCAGATCGCGGCGTGTCAGGTCATTGCCGGCCGCGTAGCCAAACACGTGCTCGAGCGCACGCGGCGCGCGGATGTCATGACCGCCGCGGCCGATAGCCACCACCAACTCGATCTCGTGCTGGAAGTCGGCGGTGCGCGGCGGATACGGAACCGCGGCGCCGTTCGCCACCACGGCGTCCGCGGGCTTCATGAAGAACACCGGCGGCTCAGCTTGCGGATCCGCGCCCATCTCCCGGACGTGGTCGGCGTAATTGCGGCCGACGCAGTAGATGCGGTGCACGGCAAAACGCTGGCTGCTGGCGGCCACCGCAACGCTCGGCGTGGCAGGGGGCGGGAAGGCAAAGTCAGTCATAACAGCTTGAGCTTTCGGACCTGGGCCGGGGTGCAGCTTGCCACTGTGCAAACGGCTAGACTAGCCGCGGTGAGCATCTGGCGCGCCAGCATCACTGCCGAGCAGCTGACCGAAAGGGGCAGCAGGAGTCTGTCCGGATATCTCGGCATGCGCATCACCGAGATCGGCCCGGACTTTCTGCGGGCAACCATGCCGGTGAATGAGCACACCCAGCAGCCCTTTGGCGTGCTGCACGGCGGTGCTTCGGTGGCGCTCGCGGAAACGGTCGGCAGCCTCGCCTCGATGATGTGCGTCGATCCGCTGCAGTCGATGTGCCTGGGGCAGGAGATCAACGCCAATCACCTGCGGGCGGTATCCTCCGGGACCGTCACCGCGACCGCCCGCCCGTTCCACCTGGGCGCGCGCAGTCACGTGTGGCACATCGAGATCCGCGATGAGAACGAGCGGCTGGTGTGTGTCTCGCGCCTGACGATGGCGGTCGTGGATCGCCGGCCTGAAACACCATTGCCCGGCTGAGGTAAGTCATGTCAGACCCGAACCCGCAGATGACGGCCCTCGCACCCGGCGGCGTCGACGAGTCGCTCCTCCCCTACACCAATGTGATCTACGCGCTGCACACCCTGGCGGTGCTCATCGGTGTCACGACCTTCCACACCATCGTCGGGAGCTTCGTGTGGGGCCTGCCGTCAATCGTCGCGGTAATCATGAACTATGCGCGCCGCTCGGCGACGCATGGCACGTTCCTCGAGTCGCACTTCCGCTGGCAGATCCGCACCTTCTGGTACGCAGTGCTCTGGAGTGTGGTCATCTGGTGCGTGGCGGTGCCGCTCATGCTCATCCTCATCGGGTTCCCGCTGTTTATCGTCGGCCATTACGCGCTGGGCATCTGGATCGCCTACCGGGTGGCACGCGGCTGGCTCGCGCTGCGTGACAAGAGGCCGATGTACGTATGAGAGGCGTGGCCTGGATACTCGCAGGGGCCGCAGCGCTGCTGGGAGCGGGGTGCGGACAAAGGGGTGCGTTGTACCTGCCGGACAAGAATGCCCAGGTGATCACGACGCCGGCGGCGTCACCGTCGCAGGGACAGTCAGCGCCGGCGCAGCCCGCCTCGCCAGAGACGGCACCGGCTCCGCCGGCACCAGCTCCAGCGACGCCACCGAAGCCAACCGGCAAGGACGACGAGTCTCAGGCGCCGAAGTAGTTTGAGCCTTTCATGACGCGCTCCCCCGACCTGGTTCTCGTCGACGGCTCCTCTTACGTCTACCGGGCGTTTCACGCCCTGCCGCCGCTCTCCAACTCGCGCGGCGAGCCGACCGGTGCCCTGCTCGGCGTATTGAACATGCTGCTGAAGTTTCTCAAGGACTATCAGCCGCGCCGCATTGCCGTGGTGTTCGACGCACCGGGCAAGACCTTCCGCGACGAGCTGTTCACCGAGTACAAGGCGCAGCGGCCATCGATGCCCGATGACCTGCGCGCCCAGATCGAGCCGCTGCTGCAGATCATCAAGGCACAGGGGCTGCCGCTGCTGCGGGTGCCGGGGGTGGAAGCGGACGATGTGATCGGCACCCTCGCCCGCCGCGCCGCGCACGCCGGGCAGACGGTGCTCATTTCCACCGGCGACAAGGACATGGCGCAGCTGGTCGACGGCTCCATTACCCTCATCAACACCATGAACAACTCGCTCCTCGACCGCGACGGGGTGAAAGCGAAGTTCGATGTCTACCCGGAGCAGATCGTCGACTACCTGGCGCTCGTCGGCGACAGCTCCGACAACATCCCGGGCATCGACAAGGTGGGGTCGAAAACCGGCGCGAAGCTACTGCAGCAATACGGTGGCGTCGATGAGCTGATCGGGCACATGGCGGAGATTGCCGGCAAGGTGGGCGAGAACCTGCGCGCCGGTCTCAGGACGCTCGAGCTGTCGCGACGGCTCGCGACCATCAAGACCGATCTCGAGCTGCCGCTGTCGGTGGAGGAGCTGACGCCGGGTCGGCCGGATACCCAGCGCCTGCGCGAGCTGTATACGCGCTATGAGCTGCGCGGGTTGCTGCGGCAGCTGGAGGGCGCCGATGCGGCCGCAGGCGCGGGCGCATTGCCGACGACACCGCAAGCGCTGCCCGCCGGCCCGGCGCCTGCAGACATCGCGCGCCGCTACGAAACCGTAAGCCGCTGGGAAGATCTGGAGCGCTGGCTTGCGGCGCTGCGCGCCGCGGAGCTCTTCGCCTTCGACACCGAGACGACCAGCCTCGACTACATGCGCGCCGAAATCGTCGGCGTATCCTTCTGCATCGAGCCGGGCGTGGCCGCGTACGTGCCGCTGCGCCACGTGTATCCCGGCGCCCCCGAGCAGCTCGAGCGCGAGCGCGTGCTCGCAGCACTCAGGCCCATTCTCGAGGATCCCTTGCGCGGCAAGCTCGGACACAACCTCAAGTACGACGCACACGTGCTGGCGAATGCCGGCATCGCGCTCGCCGGCATGCGCTTCGACAGCATGCTCGAGTCCTACGTGTGGAACAGCGTCGCGACCAATCACGAGCTGGGCTCCGACGCCCAACGCTATCTTGGCCTGCGTACCATCAGCTACGAGGAGGTCGCCGGCAAGGGCGCAAAGCAACTCAGCTTCGACCAGGTGCCGGTGGAGCGCGCCAGCGAGTATGCGGCCGAAGTTGCCGACGTGACGCTGCGCCTGCACGGCGCGCTGTGGCCGCAGCTGCAGGGCGTGCCGGCGCTGGCGCGCCTCTACCAGGAATGCGAGCAGCCCCTGGTGCCGGTGCTGTTCGCGATGGAGCATCACGGCGTGCTCGTCGATCGCGAGCTGTTGCGCGGGCAGAGCCGCGAGTTCGCGCGCCAGCTGCAGGAGCTGTTACTGCAGGCGCAGCGCGAGGCGGGCCACGAATTCAACATCGACTCGCCCAAACAGCTGCAGCAGATCCTGTTCGAGCGGCTGCAGCTGCCGGTGCGCCGCCGCACCCAGACCGGACAGCCCTCGACCGCCGAGGACGTGCTGGAGGAACTCGCCGCCGGTTACGCGCTGCCCAAGATCGTGCTCGAGTACCGCGGGCTCGCCAAGCTCAAGTCCACCTACACCGACAAGCTTCCGGAGCAGGTGAGTGAGCGCACCGGGCGCATTCACACCTCCTATGCCCAGGCGGTCGCCGCCACCGGACGGTTGTCCTCGGTTGACCCGAACCTGCAGAACATTCCGGTGCGCCGCCCCGAGGGGCGCCGCATTCGCCAGGCGTTCGTCGCCCCGCCCGGCTGGCTGCTGCTCGCGGCCGACTACTCGCAGATCGAGCTGCGCATCATGGCGCACCTGTCGGGCGATGAGAGTCTGCGCGCCGCCTTCGCCGAGGATCGCGACGTGCACCAGGCCACCGCCGCGGAGGTGTTCGGTGTCGGGCTCGATGCGGTCACGTCCGATCACCGCCGCACCGCCAAGGTGATCAACTTCGGTCTCATGTACGGCATGTCACCGTTCGGGCTGGCGCGGCAGCTTGGCATCGAGCGCGGCGCCGCGCAGCAGTACGTGGAGCGCTACTTCCAGCGTTACCCGGGCGTGAAGCGCTTCATGGACGAGACACGCGCGCAAGCACGGCAGATCGGTTATGTCGAGACGGTGTTCGGCCGGCGCCTGTATCTGCCCGACATCCGCTCGGGCAACCCGCAGCTGCGCCAGTACGCCGAGCGCAGCGCAATCAACGCGCCGATGCAGGGCACGGCCGCGGATATCATAAAACGCGCCATGATCACCGTCGACGCCTGGTGCCGGCGAGCGGACGCGCCGGCGCGGCTCATCATGCAGGTGCATGACGAGCTGGTGTTAGAAGTGCGCCAGGACGCCGTGGACCAGGTGACGGCGATGGTGCGCGAGCACATGGTGAACGCCGCCTCCCTGAGCGTGCCGCTGCGCGTGGACGTCGGCTCAGGCGCAGACTGGGACGAAGCGCACTAACATGAAGCCGACGGCGAGCCCGCGCGATTCCTCAGGCGCCGAACTTCTCGCCCGCGCAGCAGTCAATTCCAATTCCGGCAACGGATGCCGCCTGTCGCCGTCCGGCAACAGCAGCAACACCCGCCGGCACTTGTTAGGGATAAATAAAGGGTGCAGCTATGCAAAGGATTCTGCTCATGACCGCGCTGGCGCTCGGCGCCGGCATCGCCAAAGCCGGCGATGGAATGCTCTATCTGGGCGCCGGGCTCTCCAGGGACAAGGTCGAAGGCATCACCCATACCGGGGTGCCCTTTGCCGACATCGACAAGACGTCCTGGAAGGTGTTGGCCGGATTCCGGCCGATCAAGCTGTTCGCCGTGGAGGCGGACTACCTGGATCTGGGCAACCGGACCAGCACGTTCATCGGCGGTGCGAGCACAAACTCGGATGCGAAGGCCTTCGCGGGCTACGCGGTCGGGTTCTTGCCGCTTCCGGTGCCCTTCCTCGATGTGTTCGGCAAGGTGGGCGTGGCGCGCTGGAAGCTGAACGGGAGCGCGAGCAGCGCGGGAACCCTGCCCCCGAGCAGTTTCTTCGCGTTCTCGGATCGGGGCACCGAATTTGCCTGGGGGGCGGGCGCCCAGGCGCATGTGGGCAACATCGGCGGCCGGCTCGAGTACGAGCGCTTCCGCATCGCGAACACCAATGACGCACGCGTTTTCTCTCTTGCGGTGATTCTGAGCCTGCTCTAGCGGCGCCGCGTCTGTGGCGAAGATGATACAAGCGCTTA
>DASWUP010000140.1:0-3408 GCA_036401635.1 Steroidobacteraceae bacterium | reverse complement strand
TCCTCGAGGGGCACGACCGCTTTTCGCGCCTGTCGGCCGCGGCGGCGCGATCAGCTCGATCGCTGCATCGGCAAGGCTGTGACTTCCCGGCTCCCGCGCAGTTGTTCGAGCAACTGGGTGTGCGGGACTGGTTCGCCGCCTTGCCAACCGATTCCGCGGGTTCGCAGGCCAAGCGCTACTGCCTCGAGAAGGACTCGTTGACGCTGCCATGCTTTGGCCTGACAGTCGTGGATCGCCGCACGGCGGGCAAACGCAAGGTGTTTGACCTCGCGGTAGCGGATTTGCATGCGTTCGTGGCGGGCACGGTCTGCGTCCACAATTGCATCGGAAATTCGGGGCCTCTGAAACCGGAGATCTCCGCCGCCGTGAAGGCGGGCGATCTGACGGCCTGCTCGGTGCTCTCCGGCAACCGCAATTTCGAGGGGCGCGTGCATCCGGAGACGCGCATGAACTTTCTCGCCTCCCCGCCGCTCGTGGTGGCATACGCGCTGGCCGGCACGCTCGACATCGATCTCACCAGCGAGTCGCTCGGCACGGACAGGGATGGCAAGCCGGTATACCTGAAGGACATCTGGCCGAGCGATGGGGAAGTGCAGGAGCTCCTGACGCGCTCCATCGACTCGCAGATGTTCCGCGACAGCTATGCCAGCGTGTTCCAGGGCGATGCCAACTGGAGAGACATCAAGGTCCCCGCCGGCCAGCTCTATCCCTGGGACGCCAAGTCCACCTACGTCAAGAACCCGCCGTATTTCGAGGGCATGACCATGAGCGTGATGCCTCTCGCGGACGTGCGCGCAGCGCGCGCTCTCGCGGTGCTCGCAGACTCGGTCACGACCGACCACATCTCCCCGGCCGGCAATATCGCCAGAAGCAGCCCGGCCGCACGCTATCTCATCGAGCAGGGCGTAGAGCCCAAAGACTTCAATTCCTACGGCGCGCGCCGTGGCAATCACGAGGTCATGATGCGCGGCACGTTCGCCAATATCCGCCTGCGCAACCTGCTGGTGCCGGGTGTCGAGGGCGGCGTGACCGTGCACCTGCCCGACGGCGAACAGGCTTCTATCTTTGACGCGGCCATGCGCTACAAGAAGGACGGAGTGCCGCTCGTCATACTCGCCGGCCGCGAGTACGGCACCGGCTCCTCGCGGGACTGGGCGGCGAAGGGCACGGTACTGCTCGGCGTGAGGGTCGTGATCGCCGAGAGTTTCGAGCGCATTCATCGCTCCAATCTCATCGGCATGGGTGTCGCCCCGCTGCAGTTCCTGCCGGGTCAGAACGTCGCCTCCCTCGGGCTGACGGGGCGTGAGGTGTTCGACGTCGAAGGCTTGAGCCGCGGCGATGCCCGCGAGGTCACCGTCACCGCCAGACCTGACGAGGGCAAACCGGTGCAGTTCACGGCTCGCCTGCGCATCGACACCCCGAAGGAGCGTGAGTACTACCGGCACGGTGGGATCCTGCAGTACGTGCTGCGGCAGCTGGCCTCCACAGGCGGCGCCGCCTGACCGATCCGCATCCCGCGGCGACGCCCGCCGACGGGCCAGGCGCTGCGCCCGCTGGCGTGCTCGCGCTCTTTGATCTCGATGGCACCCTCACGCGCCGCGACACCCTGCTGCCCTACGTGGCGTGCTGCCTCAGGAGTCACCCGGCGCGTGCTGCCCGCCTGGTGCAGGTGCTGCCCGCGCTGGCCCGTTTCGCGCTCAGGCGCGCGGGCCGGGGCGACTTGAAATCCGCGCTCATCCAGGCCGCGTTGGGCGGCGAGAGCCGCGCACAGCTTGAGGCCTGGACGGCGCAGTTCGTGCGGCGAGTGATGAAAGGCGGCCTGCGTGCCGATGCGCTCACCGCCCTCGCGCAGCATCGCCGCGCAGGCGACACTCTCGTGCTCCTGAGCGCCAGCGTCGATCTGTACGTGCCGGTCATCGGCCGCGCGCTCGGATTTGCAGAAGTGGTGTGCACGGAAGTTCAATGGGATGGGAACCGGCTGGTGGGGACACTCAGCACGCCGAACCGCCGCGGCGCGGAAAAGGCGCGCTGCCTGGCCGCCCTGCGCGAACGCTACCCCGGCGTGCCGATCGTCGCCTATGGCAACGCCGCCAGTGACCTCGAGCACCTGCGCCTCGCCGAGCGGGCCGTACTGGTGAATGGGACGCGCCACGCACGGCGCGCGGCCGCGCGGCTGCACATCCCCTGCGTGACCTGGCGGTGACCTTTTGGCGCTGCGACCGGTCTACTGACCACGGAGGATCACTATGCCCGCACGTGTGCCGCGCATTGCGCCATCGGAAATCACACCCCCCGAGGTGTACTTCAGTCGCCGCGCACTGATCGCGGGGGCCCTGGCGAGCGGCGCGAGCGCACTGCTGCCTGCCGCCGAGGCGCCCTTGCCTGCCAGCGGGACGTTAAGTTACACCGCGAATGCGCGCTATTCGGTGTCCGAGCAGCCGAACAAGCTCCAGGAGATCGCCGGTTACAACAACTTCTACGAGTTCGGAACCGACAAGGAGTCACCCAGCGAAAACGCGCACTCGCTCAGGAGCCGGCCATGGAGTGTGCAGGTGTACGGGGAGGCTGAGGTGCGCGGCACCTTCAATCTCGAGGATCTGCTGAAGGGCCAGGCGCTGGAGGAGCGCATTTACCGCTTCCGCTGCGTCGAAGCGTGGTCGCTCGTCGTGCCGTGGGTCGGTTTCCCCTTGGCGAGCCTGCTGGGGCGCTTCAAGCCGACCTCGAGAGCCAAATTCGTCGAGTTCACGACGCTCTACGATCCGCAGCAGATGCCCGGGCAGCGCTCGCGCGTGCTCAGCTGGCCCTACCTCGAGGGCCTGCGCATGGATGAGGCGATGCATCCGCTCACCCTGATGGTCGTCGGGCTGTACGGCCGGGTGCTGCCCAACCAGGACGGCGCCCCGCTGCGTCTCATCGTGCCGTGGAAGTACGGCTTCAAGAGCATCAAGTCGATCGTGAAAATCGGCTTCAGCGCTGCGCAGCCGCGCAACACCTGGAACGTCAGCGCGCCCGGGGAGTACGGCTTCTACGCCAACGTGAACCCGCAGGTCGATCACCCGCGCTGGAGCCAGGCGACCGAGCGGCGCATCGGCGCGCCGTTCCTGGCCGCGCGCCGCCCGACGCTGCCCTTCAACGGCTACGCCGAGCAGGTGGCGAGTCTCTACCAGGGCATGGATCTGCGGCGCAACTTTTGAACGTCACGCAGCGTTACCGCTTCATCTACAAGCCGCTCGTTTTCGCCGCGAGCCTGCTGCCGCTCGCGTGGCTCATATGCGGCGCCATGCAGTGGCTCGGCGCAAGCCTCGGCGCCGATCCGGTCAAGAAGCTCGAGCACGAATGCGGCAAGACCGCGCTCAACTTCCTGCTGCTCACGCTGGCCGTGAGCCCGGTGAGAAGCCTGGCAGGACT
>DASWUP010000139.1:0-7481 GCA_036401635.1 Steroidobacteraceae bacterium | reverse complement strand
ACCACCGGCGTATGGTCTACACCGTGCGCGAGGGCGACACCGTGCCGCAGATCGCGCGGCTCTTCCAGTGCAGCGTCCCGCAGCTGCTCGCCTGGAATGGCCTCAGTTCCCGCTCCCGGATCCACGCCGGACAGAAGCTGCGCATCCACCTGCATACGCGCCACAGCTGAGCGCGGCTCGCGGACCCCGACGACGCTACTTCCGGCATAATCGGCGCCGGGAGGCCAACAACCATGGGTTTTCTCGCCGGCAAACGCGCCTTCATCGTGGGCGTCGCGACCGATCGCTCGATTGCGTGGGGCATCGCGCAGGCGATGCACCGCGAAGGAGCCGAGCTCGCCTTCTCCTACGTCAACGACAAGATGAAGGAGCGCGTCGAGCCGCTCGCGCATTCGCTCGGATCGCGCCTCACCATGCCGCTCGACGTCACGATCGACGCCCAGAGCGATGCCGCCTTCGAGCTTCTCAGGCGCGAATGGGGTCAGCTCGACATCGTGGTGCACGCGGTGGCCTACGCGCCGCGCGAGGCTCTCACCGGGACGTTCCTGCAGGCCACCAGCCGCGACGCCTTCCGCGTTGCGCATGAAGTGTCGAGCTACAGCCTCACCGCACTCGCGCAGCGGGCGCACCCGTTGATGGCAGGCCGCCGCGGGGCGCTGCTCACGCTGACGTATCTTGGCGCCGTACGCTCGATTCCGGGCTACAACGTCATGGGTCTCGCCAAGGCGAGCCTGGAGGCGAACGTGCGCTTCCTGGCAGCCGATCTGGGTCCGCAGGGCGTGCGAGTCAATGCGATCTCCGCCGGACCGATCAAGACCCTTGCCGCGGCGGGCATTCCCGGCTTTCGCAAAATGCTGGCCCGGGTTGCGGAAATCGCGCCCATGCGCCGCAACGTGACGCTCGAGGATGTGGGCAACGCCGCCGCCTTCCTGTGCTCGGATCTGGCCGCAGGGATCACCGGGGAGATCCTCTACGTCGACAGCGGCTTCAGCACGGTCGGCATGAGCTTCCCACTCGACGCCGAGGGCTGAAGAGCCTACTCGAACGCCTTGGGGTTCTTGCGCACCTGCGCGGTGCGCCGGACTTCCTCGAGGTAGGCCATGGCGTCATCGGTCCCCTGACGCTCGGTTTCTTGCAGCGCGCGGTTCGCCTGTGTCTGCTGATCGTGCGCGGCTGCGGTGCGCACGCGGGTCACCGCCACGAGCGCCGCGCCACCGTCGCCGAGGGTGAGTGCGCGGAACACCGGATTGCCGGCCGGCCGCGGCGCTGCGAAAACGGCCTCGCGGAGCTGCACTGGGATCGAGGGATCACGACGGCCGACGAAGTGTGCGGGGTCCGCGGTTAGCTTGAGTTGCTGCGCAACCGCGTCGAAGGAGGTACCACTCTCGAGCGCCGCGCGCGCGGCCTGCGCGGCCTTCAGAGCGGCCTGCGTGTCGCGTTCGCGGGCAATCGCAGCGACGATACCCTCGCGCACCTCTGCAAGCGGCTTGGGTTGGGGCTTGCGATGCTCCAGCACCTTCACGATGACCAGACGGTCATCGCCGAGCAGCACCGGTCCGCCGAGGCGCCCGACGGCGAGCGGCGGCTCGGCGAACACCAGCTCCTGCAGCGCCGGCGCAGCCCCGAGCGGTGGCGCGCCCGCGCCCTTGAGAAAACGCGCAACGTCACCCGCCTGCAGGTTGTATTCCTGCGCGAGCGCGTTGAGGTCGGCGCCCGGCTCTGCCGCTTTCGACTGCAGCCGCTCCTGAACTTCGCCGAGACGATCGGTCGCGCGGTCGCGGCGCACCTGCGCCTCGAGCTCCGCGCGCGCCTCGCCGAAGGATTTGCTTTTGCCCGCCTGAATCTCATCGAGACGGATGATGTGATAGCCGAACTGCGTCTTCACCGGCCCCTTGATCTCGCCTACCGACATGCCGTAGAGCGCATCCGCGAAGGGGGCGACAAAGCTGCTGCGCTCGGCCCAGCCGAGATCCCCGCCGTTGTGCGCGGACCCGGGGTCCTGTGAGTGCTGTTTCGCCAGCTCGGCGAAGTCTTTGCCCGCCTTCGCCTGCGCCAGCACCTGCTGGGCCTGGGCGAGAGCTGCGGCATCATCCTTGCCGGTGATGAGAATGTGCCGCGCGTGCCGTTTCTCAGGCACCTCCAGCCGGCTCTTGTTCTTCTCATAGGCCGCGTGCAGATCCGCATCGCTCACCGATTGCTGCGCCGCGAGCGACTCCAGCCGCAGTTCCGCGAACTGCAGGTGTGCCGACTCGGGCGTCATGTATTGCCCCTGGTGAGCCTGGTAGTACGCCTGCACGGCCGCCTCATCGACGCCGGCGGCGGACTTGAACCGCTCCACGGGCAGCACGAGGTAACGCACCTCGCGCTCCTGCTCCTCGAGGTCGGTGAGGCGCGCGAGCTCGGCGGGGGTGAGAAAATCCGAGCCGCGGATGCCGCCTTCGAGCTGCACGCGCTGCACCGAGGTGCGCAGGTCGTCCTCGTAGGCTTGAAGTGATATACCGGCCTGGGTCAGAGCCGCCTTGGCGGCCTCGGGAGAATACTGGCCAGCCACCTGGAACGCGGACTCGCTGTGCACGGCCTCGCGCAGCGCATCGTGACTGACGCGGTACCCCAGATCGCGCGTGCGCTGGGTGAGCAGCGCCCTGCTGATCAGGTTCTCCAGCACCTGGTCCTGCAGCTTGGTGCGCAGTTCGGGGGGAATGTCCGCTCCTCCCAGGCGCTGCTGCCACTGCGTCTGCTGGCGCAGCCAGGCGTTACGCGCCTCCTCGATGGAGATCTTGCTGCCGTCCGCCTCGGCGGCGTAATTGGACCCGCCGAAACTCAGATTCACGACGCCGTAGGCGCCCCAGGCGGCGAACACCAGCGCGAGCGCGCCCAGCACCAGGTACGCCAGCCATTTCTGGCCCTTAAGGGTATCTCCGATCCTCTGAAGCATGTTTGAGGCTGGCTGGCTCGAGAATATGGCGGAGCGGACGGGACTCGAACCCGCGACCCCCGGCGTGACAGGCCGGTATTCTAACCAGCTGAACTACCGCTCCGAAATTTGGGGGGCGAATGCTAACGGATTGATGAATAAGGCTACAAGGCTTTTCGTTCCGGCAGGTTTAGCGGCGGGAACGGTGGTGCGTGGCCGGCGGCGTGCACCGGATGAGCCCGCCTTAGCCTAAGGGGCACAGAGCTGACCTGAACCAACCCTGAACCGGTCGACCGATCCGCGTTTTGAGCGCTGTGCACTCCATACCCCGCCAACACGGGCATAGGTTGGTCGTCGCCAACTTAAGACACGTCGCGCTCCCCGGTCCGTGAGGCACAATGGCGCAAAGGTTTATGAGGATGACGCCAATGAAGCTGACCCGCTGTGTTGTCTGTTCGATCGTGCTGGCCGCAACCGTTGCAGCGCCCGCCTTTGCGGCACTGGGCGGGGATGGCACTTCAGTACAGGCGGATCTCGCCAAATTGAAGGGAGGGCTGCGGCTCACCTCAACCGCCGCATTCACCGTGCATGAGATCACGACCTCCGATGGCACGGTGGTGCGCGAATACGTCTCGCCGAGCGACAAGGTGTTCGCCGTGAGCTGGCGCGGCCCGTTCATCCCGGACCTGCGCCAGATGCTCGGAAGCTATTACGGGCAATACGTGCAGGCCGCAAGCGCACCGCACACCGGCCACCGGCACCTCGCCATCCAGCAGCCGGGGCTGGTCATGCAGTCGAGCGGCCGCATGCGGGCATTCTTCGGGCGCGCGTGGGTACCGGGCCTGCTCCCGCAGAATTTCTCCGTCGACGACATCAATTGACGCCAACTGATACACGCCACCGGCAGCGAGGAAAACCCGTGCGCAAGTTCGTTGCTCTTGCTTTGATCCAACTCATGTTCGTGGCCGCATGCGGCGGTG
The DNA here is from genome assembly GCA_036401635.1 of Steroidobacteraceae bacterium. GTDB lineage: Bacteria > Pseudomonadota > Gammaproteobacteria > Steroidobacterales > Steroidobacteraceae > 13-2-20CM-66-19. The sequence goes on along the minus strand of DASWUP010000139.1, from coordinate 3,587 downwards.
GCGGCGGCTATGGTGGTGGTGGCGGAAGTCCCCCGCCGCCGCCGCCGCCGATGCAGACCATTGCCACCCCGGGTCCGCCGAACGTCGAGACCCTCACGGTTGATGCGGGACCTGCCAATGGGGTCAACCAGCCCTTCGTCAGCGTCAAGGTCTGCGCGCCAGCCACGACCAACTGCAAGACCATCGATCACGTCTGGCTCGACAGCGGCTCAAGCGGGCTGCGGATCCTGGCGTCGGTGCTCAGCGCGGCCCCCGCTCTCACGCTGCCGCCAGAAACAAACGGCGTTATCCCGCTCGCCGAATGCCAAAAGTTCGTGGACGGCAGCACTTGGGGAACCCTCGCCGTCGCCGACATGCAGCTGCCGGTCTCGGGCGAAACAGCCTCCAACCTCAACGTTCAGGTCATCGGGGATCCGACCTACCCGGTGCCGGCTGATTGCACTCCGCCGATCGAGACCACGGTCATGACCTTTGGCGCCAACGGCATTCTGGGCGTCGGGCCGTTCATCCAGGATTGCGGCAGCGCATGCGTGAGCACGGTTATTGCCGGCACGTACTACAGCTGTCCGACGCCCGGCAGCGCCTGCACCGGCACCATGGCGAGCCTCGCGCAGCAAGTCCAGAACCCGGTGAGCGTGTTCGTCACCGACAATAACGGCGTGATCGTCGAGCTGCCCTCTGTCGGCAGCGCCGGCATGACGACCGTCTCCGGATCAGTTGTTTTTGGCATCGGCACGCGAACCAACAACGCTCTGGGGACTGCCACGGTGCTGCCCGCGGATAAGACCAACGCATTCATCACTGCAACCTACAAGGGGACCGTGTACATCAACGGCTATGTGGACAGCGGCTCGACCGGCAATTTCTTCACCGACAGCTCGTTCTCGGCCTGCGCCAGTCCGAACGCTGGATTCTACTGCCCGGCGTCCACGATGAATGAGACTGCAACGCTCAAGGGTACGAGCTCCAGTACGCTGACAGCGAACTTCAGTGTTGCCAATGCCACCACGTTATTCGCTACAACCAGCTACTCCGCGTTCTCAAATCTTGGCGGCCCGATCTCAGACCCGAAGGCCCTGGACCTGGGGCTGCCGTTCTACTATGGCCACAACGTGTTTACCGCCATCGAGAACGCCAACACTCCTGGGGGCATCGGACCCTACTTCGCGTACTGATGCGTCAGCGGCCGGCACTCAAGCCGGCCGCACCGCGTCAGCGCTCAGGCGATGGCGCCCGCGCCGCACAGCCGGCATCGGGCGCATCGTAACGGCGGCAATCCGGCACCGACGTGGCATCATATGGGGCCGTAGCACCCTTGATGCCCACAGATGAGTTCGCTACAAAAAATCGCTGCCACGATCCTCGTGGTGTTGCTCGCGATCACCGCCTACGGATTGTGGTGTACGGGGCAACCCACGAGAGCGCCTGTGCACCTGGCGCGCGGCGCGCCACCGCACGCGTTAGGCACCGATGCGATACCAGCTATCGACCAGGACACGCTGCTCACGGCGAAGCGACTCGCACACCTCGCCAGTACTGCCGAAGAGCAGCAGCTGGCGCAGTCCGCAGTGCAACTCGCCGACCATGAGCTGGATCTCGCCTTTGCCGGCGCGATGCGCCACATCGAGGCGCACCCGCCGGTCTTGAGCCCGGAGGCACTTCAGATCCAGGAGCGCCTGCTCAGCTTCCAGAAAGAAATCGACAGCGACACGCAGGAGGTCAAACGCCTCAGCGCCGCGCTCGCCCAGGCTGCGGACGCGGACAAACCTGCCATCCAGGACCGGCTCGATCTGGCCCAGTCGCAACTGGAGCTCGCGCAGGACGAAGCCCAGGAAGCGAACGACGATCTGCTGCAGGCCGGCGGCAACGTGCATCAGCGCATTCAGATGATGCAACAGGAGCACGAGGCCACGGAGCGCAATGCCGCAGCAGCGCCCGTCGCAGCGCCGAGCCCGCTCGGAAGTCTGCGCGGTCTGGTGCGTGACGTGCGCCAGTGGCTCGCGCTGCGGCAAAAGCGGCAATGGCTCGCCGAAGCTCAGCAGCGCGCGGCCAACAGCGCGAAGCAACTGGCGGCGGAGCGCCAACAGGCCGCCGCCGAGCTGGCCGCGAGCAAACAGGGGGTCCCGGAACTTGCCGCCCGGCGCGCGAAGCCCGCGGGTGCAGCCACCGTGACTGCCACGCCACCGAAGGCTGCCGCACCGCCAACGGCTGCCGCAGCGAAACCGGCCGCAACCGCGCCGTCCACAGAAGCGCCCCGTCCCGCGGCAGGCTCCGCGCCCAGCACCGGCACGGCCCCGGCGCTCCTGGGCATCACGCGCCAGATCGCAGCCGAGCAGCACCGTCTGACGCTGCGGGACGAGCGCATCAGGGCGCGCCAACGGCTGGCCGCCATCTACGGCCAGTGGGACGCCGTCGTGGCGGCGCAGGAGCGCGCTGTCCTGCACGCCTGCCTGATGAGCGCGACAGTCGTGCTGGCGGCGCTGCTGCTGCTGCTGTTCGCGAACCGCTGGCTCGAAGGGCTGCTCGGGCGCGCGCGCATCGACCGCCGCCAGCTCGGGACCTTGCGCAGCGTGGTCGGCGTCGCGCTGCAGATCGTCGGCGTAGTGGTCATCCTGCTGGTGCTGGTGGGACCGCCGGGGCAGCTCGGCACCATGCTGGGCCTCGCCGGCGCGGGTCTCACCGTCGCGCTCAAGGACTTCATCATCGCCTTCATTGGCTGGTTCGTGCTGATGGGACGCAACGGCATGCGCGTGGGCGACTGGGTCGAGATCAACGGTGTGAGCGGCGAGGTGACCGAGCTCGGCATGTTCCGCACGGTGCTGCTCGAGACCGGTAACTGGACCGACGCGGGTCACCCGACCGGCCGGCGCGTGACCTTCACCAACAGCTTCGCCATCGCGGGTCACTACTTCAACTTCTCGACCTCGGGCCAGTGGCTGTGGGATGAGTTGCTGGTGATGGTGCCCTACGACCGCGACCCGCACGCCGTCGCGGATGCGATCCAGAAGGAAGTCGTCGCGGCGACCGCGCAAAGCACCGGCGAGGCGGAGCAGGAATGGCGGCGCGCGGCGCGCGGCCAGAGCAGTACCGCGTTTTCCGCGCAGCCCGGAGTCGCGGTGCGCCCCGCCGCCGGCGGCGTGGAGATCGCCGTGCGCTACGTGACCCGCGCCAGTGAACGCCTGGCGCTGCGCGCGCGGCTCTACCAGAGGGCCGTGCAGCTGCTCGCACAGCACCCGAGCGCATGAACGCGCGCCTGCCGGCGCTCTTCGTCGGACACGGTAGCCCGTTGAACGCGCTGCGCGTGAACTCCTGGACCTGCGCCTGGGCTGCGATCGGCGCGGCTATCCCGCGCCCGCGTGCGGTGCTCTCGATCTCGGCCCACTGGTACGTGCCGGCCACGGCCGTGACGGCCATGGCGGCGCCGCGCACCATTCATGATTTCGGCGGTTTCCCGCGCGAGTTGTATGAAGTGCGCTATCCCGCGCCTGGCGATGCAGCCCTTGCCGCGCGCGTACAGCAGCTGCTCGCGCCGCTGCCGGTCGTGGCCGATCAATCCTGGGGACTCGACCACGGCACCTGGTCGGTGC
>DASWUP010000138.1:0-13017 GCA_036401635.1 Steroidobacteraceae bacterium | reverse complement strand
GCCCGGTGCTTGCGGCCTTGCGGCTCCAATCCAGCCCCAGGCGCGCCAGCCGCCCGAGCTGATGTGCCGGCACGTCGCCCAGCAGCAGCGACAGTTCTTCCTCGAGGTCGGGCCGCAGGAGCTTGCCGAGCTCGCGGAACTTCTGCGCCAGCTCCGCATCGCCGCCGATCGCGACGTCACCACGCTGCAGGACGGCATCCGGCGAGTCGCCCGTGAGCGCCAGCAGGCTTAGCGGCCCACCCGTCAGCGTGGCGTCCGCGGGCGCGTCGTCGCGCGTCACGGTGAGCGTCAGCCCGGTCGATGCCACCCGCAGACGCGTGATATCGCGGATCTCGATTGCGAGACTCTTGCCGCTTAAGCTCGCGCACAGCTGCCGGGCGCGCGGGGAGCGCGGCAGGCCGCGATTGAGCAGGTTGTCGAGGGTCGCGCTCAGCATCGTGGGCAATCCCTTCGGTCGCGTGTCAGCGCTAATACTTGTAGCCGCGGTGCACGGCGACGATGCCGCCGGAGAGATTGTGGTAGCGGCAGCCCTCGAGTCCTGCATCCTGCATCATCCGAAGGAGCGTCTGCTGATCCGGATGCACGCGGATCGACTCGGCCAGATAGCGGTAGCTCGCCTCATCGCCCGCCACGAGCTTGCCGAGCAGCGGCAGGATGCGAAAGCAGTAGGCGTCGTAGAGCGGCCTCAGGCCCGGCACGCTCGGGTGCGAGAACTCGAGCACCAGCAGCTGCCCGCCGGGCTTGAGGGCCCGGCGCATGGAGGCGAGGGCTGCGGGCTTGTCGGTGATGTTGCGCAGGCCGAAGCCGATGGTGATGCAGTCGAAGGTGGCGTCAGGGAAGGGCAGGCGCTCGGCATTGGCCTGCACGTACTCGACGTTGCTGACCAGGCCCGCATCGATCAGTCGGTCGCGGCCGCGCCGGAGCATGGCGGCGTTGATGTCGGCGAGCACGATGAGCCCGCGCTTACCCACCTGGCGGGCGAGTCCGGCGGCGAGATCGCCGCTGCCGCCGGCGAGGTCGAGTGCGCGCTGACCGGCGCGCAGATTCGCCACCGCCAGCGTGAAACGCTTCCAGATCCGATGCGTACCCGCGGACATCAGATCGTTCATCAGGTCGTAGTGCTCGGCGACCGAGTCGAACACGCCGCGCACACGGCGCGCCTTGTCCTCACGCGACACACGTTCAAAGCCGAAATCAGTGGAGCGCTCGTCGGTCATGGCGGCCGCGTTCAATCGGACGAGACGCATTCTACTTGACTGCGCGAGGAGCTCCGAGATCACACCCTGTGCCCGGCGTTGCGATCGTGGTTGCTTTTTTGTGCGAGCGATGCGCAGAATCGCCGCCGTTAAGGGGGTCTTGCGCACGAAGCGGGCCGGGCATCACTGTCCGGCCCGCTTTTTGTTTGGGGCGCGCAGCAGCGCGCTCAAGGTGTCCGGCCTCTTTTCGGCAGCTCGCGCGCCTTGCGCTCGAGGTAGCGCGCCCACTTTGCTTGCCTGTCGCGGCCGAGCTCGTGCAGGTACTTCCAGGTGTAAAGCCCGGTGTCGTGTCCGTCGTCGAACACGAGCTTGACGGCGTACTGCCCGACCGGCTCGACGGCCGTGATGCCGACGTTCTCCTTGCCGAGCACCAGTACCTCGGTCCCGGGTCCGTGCCCTTTCACTTCGGCGGACGGGGAGTTTACCCGCAGATACTCGAACGGCAATTGGAAGCGGCTACCGTCGGCGAAGCTCACATCGAGGACGCGCGAAGCGCGCCGCAGGCGAATTTCGGTGGCAACGGGGTCGGACATAAGGTGAACGCAGTATAGGCAATGGCTCGCTGGACGCCGGCATTGCTGCAATGCAATATATGCGAGTCTGAGTGCTGTCGCACTGCGGCTACGACGATGACAATCCGCGGCGCATCTCTATACTTGCGATCCCGTTTTCCGCCCACGAGGGCTCGGCCCGGGCCCGAGCAGTGAATGGAACCCACCGATACCTCCCATCCGGACTACTACCATCGAGTTGTGGATTGCCAGTGGGCCTGCCCGGCCCACACCGATGTTCCTGAATACATCCGACTGATTGCGCAGGGCCGCTTCACCGATGCCTACATGGTGAACCGGGACTCCAACGTATTTCCCGGCATCCTCGGGCGCGTGTGCGACCGGCCGTGCGAGCCCGCCTGCCGCCGCGGCCGCATCGAGCAGAAGCCGGTGGCGATCTGCCGCCTGAAGCGCGTCGCCGCCGACCTCCGTGACGAGCTCGCGAGCCGGCTGCCGAAGATTCCGAAGATGAAGAACGGCAAGCGCATCGCCTGCATCGGCGCCGGCTGCGCTTCCCTCACCGTGGCCAACGACCTCATGCCGCTCGGCTACCAGGTGACCATTTTCGAGCAGTACGGGGAGCCCGGTGGCCTGATGCGCACCAACATCCCCTCTTTCCGCCTGCCGCACACGGTGCTGAGCGAGGAGATCGGGATGATCACCGGGATGGGGGTGGAGCTGAAGCTCAATTCCCCCGTCGGGAGTCTCCGCGCGCTGCTTGCGCAGGGCGGCTTCGACGCGGTGTTCGTGGGGTCCGGCGCCCCCAGAGGCAAGGAGCTGAAGCTCCCGGGGCGCGAGGCCGCGGCGGCCAACACCCATATCGGCATCGCCTGGCTGGAATCGCTGGCTTTCGGTCACATCGACAAGATCGGCAAGCGCGTGCTCATCATCGGCGTGGGCAACACGGCGATGGACTGCTGCCGCAGCAGCCTGCGGCTTGGGGCCGAGAGCGTGAAAGTCATGGCGCGCAAGCCGCGTGGCTTCTTCAAGGCCTCGGAGTGGGAACTCGAGGACGCGGAAGAAGAGAGCGTCGAAATCGTCACCAACCGCTCACCCAGGTCGTTCGTGATCGAGAACGGCAGACTCACCGGCATGCTGTTCGACAAGATGGAGTACGACCTCGATGCGAACGGTGGCATCACGGCCGAGCGCATCGTCGGCGAGGAGTTCCTGCCCGCGGACGATGTCATCCTCGCCATCGGCCAGGAGAACGCCTTCCCGTGGATCGAGCGCGATCTGGGCATCGAGTTCGATAAGTGGGACGTGCCGGTGATCGACAAGACCACGTTTCAATCGACGCGACCCGGCGTGTTCTTCGGCGGCGATGCCGCCTTTGGACCGAAGAACATCATCTGGGCGGTCGAGCACGGCCACCAGGCTGCCATCTCCATCCACCGTCACTGCCAGGGCGCAGCGGTGAGCGAGCGTCTGGCTCCCGGCATCAACCTGCAGAGCCGCAAGATGGGCATGCACGAGTGGTCGTATGCGAATGACTACTCGCCGGTCGAGCGACGGCTGATGCCGCACGTGTCGCTCAAGGAGCGCTTCAAGAAGCTCAACATCGAGGTCGAGCTCGGCTTCACGGCGGAGCAGGTGGAGCAGGAAGTTCAGCGCTGCCTCAACTGCGACATACAGACCGTGTTTACCGCCAAGCTGTGCATCGAATGCGACGCGTGCCTCGACATCTGCCCGGTGGACTGCCTCACCATCACGCACAACGGCGCGGAAGCGGAGCTGCGCACGCGCCTGAAGGCGCCGGCCAAGAACCTCGCCCAGTCGCTATACGTGTCCGCGGCCCTGCCGCAGACCGGCCGCGTCATGGTGAAGGACGAGGATCTGTGCGTGCACTGCGGGCTGTGCGCCGAGCGCTGCCCGACCGCGGCGTGGGACATGCAGAAGTCCGAGCTGCACTGGCCGCGCGCCGAGGACGAAGCCCGCACGCTGGAAGCGCGGAAACCCAAGATTGCCTGAAGCCATGCCACCTGTGCCTGCATCGACCGTCACGCGCGTCAACGATTTCACCATCAAGATCGCCACGGTGAACGGCACCGGTTCGGCCAGCGCCAACACGCTGCTGATGAAGTCGATCTTCAGGAGCGGCATTCCGGTGATGGGCAAGAACTACTTCCCGTCCAACATCCAGGGCCTGCCCACCTGGTACGAGATCCGCATCACCCGCGACGGCTACGTCGCCCGCTCCGGCCAGGTCGACATCATGGTCGCCATGAACGCCGAGACCTACGCGCGCGATGTGAAGGAAGTCGCTCCCGGCGGTTACCTGGTGTACGACTCCACCTGGCCGCGCCCCGCGCTGCTGAAGCGCGAGGACGTCACGACGTTCGGCGTGCCGCTGGCGCGCCTGTGCAACGAGAACTTCAACGGCGTGCGCACCCGCATCCTGATGAAGAACATCTGCTACGCCGGCGTGCTGGCGGCGCTCCTTGACCTGGACCTGGCGCGCATCCGCGAGCTGCTGGCCGAGACCTACGCCAAGAAGCCGCAGCTGGTCGACAGCAACATGAAGGCCATCCAGCTCGGCTACGACTACGCGCGCGAGAACTTCTCCTGCCCGCTGCCGCTGCGCGTGGAGAAGATGGACAAGACCGCCGGCCACGTCATGATCGATGGCAACACCGCCGCGGCGCTCGGGTGTGTGTTCGCCGGAGCCACGGTGGCGGCCTGGTACCCGATCACACCCTCCACCTCGCTCATGGATGCCTTCAAGATGTTCGGCGATCGCATGCGCGTCGACCGCGAGACCGGGCGCAGGAACTTCGCCTTCATCCAGGCCGAGGACGAGCTGGCGGCGATCGGCATGGTGATCGGTGCCATGTGGAATGGCGCCCGCGCCTTCACCGCGACCTCCGGTCCCGGCATCTCGCTCATGAACGAGTTCCTGGGGCTCGCCTACTACGCCGAAATTCCGGCGGTGATTTTCGACATCCAGCGCGTCGGTCCCTCGACCGGCATGCCGACCCGCACGCAGCAATGCGATCTGATGGAATGCGCGTACGCCTCGCACGGCGATACCCGCCACGTGTGCCTGTATCCGGCCAACGCCGAGGAATGCTTCTACATGGCGGTGCAGGCCTTCGATCTCGCCGAGCGCCTGCAGACCCCGGTGTTGGTGCTGTCGGATCTGGACATCGGCATGAACGACTGGATGTGCCGCGACCTCAAGTGGGACGACAACTACCGTCCTGATCGCGGCAAGGTACTGGGTAAGGACGAGATCCTGAAGCTCGAGAAGTTCTACCGCTTTATCGACAAGGACGGCGACGGCATCACCGCCCGCACCCTGCCCGGCGTGCATCCGAAGGCCGCGTACTTCGCGCGCGGCTCCGGGCACACGCAGTACGGCGCCTACACCGAGGACCCGGCCGATTACCAGATGGTGCTCGATCGGCTGCTGAAGAAGTGGGCGACGGCCAAAAAGCTGATGCCGCGCGCCGTGATCGACGCCACCGCGGGCGCGCCGCTGGGCATCGTGTCCCTCGGCAGCTGCGATGGCGCGATCCGCGAGGCCATCGACGTGTTGAAGAGTCGCGATGTGGGTGTGGATTACATGCGGGTACGCTCATTCCCGTTCAGCGAGGACGTCGAGCGCTTCCTGGCCGCGCACGAGCTGCTGTTCGTCGTGGAGCAGAATCGCGACGCGCAGTTCCGCGCGCTGCTGACGCTCGAGACCGCCGTGGAGAAATCCAAGCTGCGCTCGCTGCTGCACTACAACGGGCTGCCCATCTCCTCGGCGTTCATCATCGAAGGGGTGCTCGCGGAATCGCAACCGCGCCAGCTAAGCGCACCGAAGGGCGCCGTGCATGGCTAGCCTGGCGAACCCTGTGACCGCGCGCGCCACGCGCCGGAGGCCGACATGACCTTCATTGCCAAACCGAAGGTCGCGCACCCGTCGCTGCCGAAAAACACGCTCGGGTTCACGCGCCGCGACTACGAGGGCGCGCTGTCGACGCTGTGTGCCGGCTGCGGCCATGACTCCATCACCGCGGCGATCGTCGAGGCGAGCTGGGGGCTGGCGCTCGAGCCGCAGAACATGGTGAAACTGTCCGGGATCGGCTGCTCATCCAAGACGACCGCCTATTTCGTGAGCGGCGGCCACGGGTTCAACTCCGTGCACGGCCGCATGCCCTCGATCGCCATGGGGGCGAACGCGGCCAACCGCACGCTCTCCTACATTGGCGTGTCGGGCGACGGCGATACGCTGTCCATTGGCCTCGGACAGTTCTGCCACGCGATCCGCCGCAACCTCGACATGCTGTACATCATCGAGAATAACGGGGTGTATGGGCTCACCAAGGGACAGTTCTCCGCGTCCGCCGACGTCGGCACGAAGGCGAAGAAGGGCGAAACCAACTTCCAGCCGCCGATCGACCCGGTGCTGCTGGCGATGACGCTCGGCGCATCGTTCGTGGCGCGCAGCTTCTCCGGCGACAAGCAGCAGCTGGTGCCGCTCATCCAGGCGGGCCTCAGGCACCGGGGCTTTGCACTGATCGACGTGCTCTCCCCGTGCGTGACCTTCAACGACCACGAGGGCTCGACCAAGAGCTACGCCTACACGCGCGAGCACTACGAACCCGCGGTGCACGCGGATTTCGTGCCGCCGGAGCGCGAGATCATCGCCGACTACAAGGAAGGCGAGACGCTGCCGTTGGTCATGCACGACGGCAGTCGCATCGTGCTGCGCAAGCTCGACACCGCCTACGACCCGACCAACCGCACCACCGCGGCCGCGCAGATCCAGGAGCGCATGAAGGCCGGCGAGTACCTGACCGGGCTGTTGTACGTGGAGCCTTCGCAGAACGAATTCCACCAGGTCAATGCCACGCCCGACGCGCCGCTCAACAGCCTGCCGTATGAAATCCTGTCGCCGGGGTCGCAGGGCCTGGAAAAGGCGCTGGCGCGCTACCGCTAGGAACCGAACGCGTAGCGCAGCGCGAGCTGCAGCTGCGTCTCAGTCGCGAGGGGCGGACCGCCCCGGTCGGCGCGATTGTAAGAGTGGCTCGTCACCCGCAGCCACTCGAGCGCCACACGCCAGTGCGTATCGGCCTCGAACAGCCAGGCCGCGGTCCATGCGTGACCGCTCTGCGAGCCATCGCCGAAGCTGCTGTTGACTTCAAAGCGGTCATAGCGGGCGCTCAGGGTCTGGCGGCCGAAGCGCTTTGACAGCAGGGCGAACTGCGCCCGGAACGGCCACGTCAGCTGCAGCCCCGGCGGCGGAGCGATGGAAGTATCGCCATCGAGCCACTGCAGGATCGCCGTCCAGCCGGTCTCGCTCTCGACCCGAAGCCCGGCGCTGTTGAAGCGCGTCTCCCACGCGATGGCACCGGAGACGGTGTCCAGCTTGGTCGGGTCGGCGCGGTTGTCGTAGCGCAGCACGCGCAGCACCACCCGGTCCAGATAGCGCGCTTCCACACCGGCGTATACGCCGACACGCCGATCGAATTGCTGGAACGGCTCGGCCGCCCCGCCCGGCGGTCCCACGCGTCCGAACACCGGTGTCTGCCGGTCGTGCAGCATGAAGCCATTGCCGGCGAGCACCGTGCCCGCCCGCTCGTTCCAGCCGAATGCACCGCCGGTCAAGCCGAGGTCGAAGTCGTGACCGGTGCGCGTGCCGAGCCAGTCGAGCTGCGCCTCCAGGCCGATGGTGCGCACTTCGACTCCGAGCCAGGTGTTGATGGCGGAGTACGACAGGGTATACGGCGACTCCCAGCCGGCGGCGCGGTTCTCGAGCGAGATCGGCGGATAGAACGCGCCTGCCTTCACGCGCCATCGGTAACCCGCGCGCGGGTAAGGTCGGAACTGCAGGTACGCCTCCGTCACTCCCACCGGGCTGCGGTCCTTGTCGTCCCACGCGGATACATCGAGGTGCGCGCTCCACAGCTCCCCGAGCGGTGCGCTGAGTGCGAACCGCGCCCGCCCGAGCCGCAGGCCGGAGTCGTGCCGGCCGAAGCGGGTGGTGCCGGGGCCTCCGTCCATGAAGGAGGAAGCGGCATCCGAGCTCACCAGCCGCGTGTCGAGGCTCAGCTGCCAGTCGGCAGCCTGCCCCGTAGCGGCGAGGGCAAGCAGTGTGATCGCCGCCGCGCTGCGGCCAGGCGTTGCCAGCAGACGGCGTGCGCAGCGCGGTCGCGCCGCTCGCTGAGTGGACGGGCGGCTGGCCATCATTTGCGCACGCGCCTTCAGTAGTCCCACGAGTGCGGGCGGTCCGCGATCGGCGCGGGCTGCAGCGCTTTCGCCAGATGCAGTGTCAGGTCGGTGCGGTCGGCGTCGCCGACGGTCAGTTCGCGCTCCAGATCCGCGGGCTGATCACGCACTCGCGGGTGCCAGACGGTGACCTGGTAGCGGCCGCCCGGAACCTCGGCCGACCAGGCTCCCTTGGCGTCGGTGCGGCCGAAGTAGGGGGCATCGGTGACCAGCAGGTACGCGAGCATTTCGTCGTGAATGTTGCAGCCGAGAGTGATGACTCCGGGCTGGTCGAAGTGCGCCGGCGGGTACGGCGTGCCGCGGTACAGGGGCAGCTTGAAACGCTTGGCCGCGGAGAACGAATAGATCTGGTGACTTACGGCATCGCTGTTGGGGAATTCCACCGTGGAGCCGACCGGGACGACCAGCACATCGGGAGCGAAGGCGCGATCCACCTGGTCCATGACGGCGTGCACTGGCGCCACCCGGCGCGCCTGCCCCTCGAGGGGCCGCGCGGTGACCACCGCGCCCGGGAGCGCATGACCGTCGGGTGTCTGAACGGTGATGAGGAGCGTCGCGCCAGCGGCGCTGCCCGCCGCGCCGAGCGCGCCCAGCAGCGCGAGGGCGCCGCCAGCCAGCCGCGCGCCGGCACCGGTGCGATGCAGTCGTGCCGGAGGTCTCATTCCCGCACTCGAATCCTCGCAGTAATCATTGCCGGGCTCTTAGGATGGGCTACATATTCGAGCGGGTTTCATGGGTAGTTTCCGCAAACGGCTTCTCGTGCTGATTATCGGCCTCGTGATCGTCACCCAAACTGTGACGCTCGCCGCAGTTCTGGTAAGCACCCGACGGGCCGTGGAGGCGCGCGCCGCCGAGCAGCTGCGCTCGGGTGGCGCGTTCGCCGAGCACCTCATCCGCTTTCGCGCCGGCCAGCTGGCCAATGGCGTGGGCGTGCTGGCGGCCGACTTCGGCTTTCGGGAGGCCGTGGCGAGCGGCCATCTGCCCACCATCCTCTCGGCGGCCCGCAACAATGCCCAGCGCATCGGCGCGGATATGGTGCTGTTGCTCGATACCCATGGGCAGGTGCTCGCATCCACAGCGCCGGCAGCCTCCGGCACTGGCGGATCCCTTGCGAGTCTCCTGGAAGATGTTTCAAACGTACGCGACCAGCCCAACTTCCGGGCCTTTGGCTCGCATTCGTATCAGTTCTTCCTCGCCCCGGTGCGCACACCGGAGACGATTGCCTGGGTCGCGATGGGGTTCTTGGCCGATGACTCGCTGGCGCAGCGGATCCGGGATCTCGTCGGGTCGCAGGTCGCCATCGTCACCCACGGGTACGATGGAGTTCTGCGCATCGCCGCAACGCTGCCGGCCGGACAGCGCACCGCCGCGTTCCCGGCGCTCGTGCTCCCGGCGAGCGATCTGCCGCACATCACTCGCCTGGGTGACACGGACTACCTGAGCTTCGCGCGGCGCCTGGGCGCCCGCGGCGACTCGGTCGACGTCATCCTGCTGAAACCGCTGCAGGACGTGCTCGCTCCCTATCGCGACCTGCGCGACGCCATGTTGCTGATCGACGGCATCGCGCTCGCGCTGGCCGCAGTGATCGGTGCGGTGCTCGGGCGCAGCGCTACGCGTCCTATCGGCGAGCTGGTGCGCGCCGCGCGCCGTATCGAGAAGGGGCAATACGAAACCGCAGTGAGTGTCTCCGGCGGAGATGAGTTTCGCAGCCTGGCGGCGACCTTCAACGCCATGCAGAACAACATCGCGGCACGCGAAGCGGACATCACCTACCACGCCTACCACGACCCGCTGACGCAACTGCCAAACCGGGCGCTGGTCAAACGCGGGCTCGAGAACCTCGTGGGTGGCATCGAGCGCCAATCGAGCGCGGCGCTGGTACTCATCGAGCTGCGCAACCTTCGTGACATCAACGGCTCGCTCGGGCACCAGGTCGGCGACGAGGTGCTGCGCGAAGCCTCCCGCCGCCTCAAACACAACGTGGCCGCCGATGACACCGTCGCCCGCCTCGGTGAAACCCAGTTCCTGGTGATTGCGCCGGGCTGCACGGCCGAGCGCTCGCTGCTGTATGCCGAGCAGCTCATCGCGGTGATCCGCACGGGCTTTCATCTTGCGGGCGTAAGCCTCGATGTGCGCCTGGCGTGCGGTGTATGCCTGTTCCCCGCTCACGGCCGCAGTGCGGATGAGCTGTTGCAGCGGGTGCAGGTTGCCCTCGAGGACGCGGACGAGGCGCGCGCGCGGGTGGTGATGTACCGTCTCGGACAGGACGACGAACATCGTCGCCGCCTCACGCTGATCACCGATCTTGGCAGCGCCATCGATCAGGACCATCTGACGCTCGTGTATCAGCCGAAGGTCGCGATGGCGACCCGCTCGGTCAAGAGCCTCGAAGCCCTGGTGCGCTGGACACATCCGCAACTCGGGCCGGTGTCACCCGCGGAGTTCGTACCGCTGGCGGAAAGTACCGGCAGCTCGCGCCGGCTCACCAACTGGGTACTGGGCGCGGCGATACGGCAGATGGGCGAGTGGCGCCGCATGGGTCTGGAGCTGGACCTGGCCGTGAACCTGTCGGCGCCTGACATCCTCGATCCGGATCTTAGCGATGCGATCCTGCAGTTGCTGCGCCAGCATCGGGTGGATTCCACCTCCCTGCTGCTGGAAATCACCGAAAGCGCGGTGATGCGTGATCCGCTGCTTGCGGTGCGCAACATGCAACTGCTGCGCATCGCCGGAGTGCGCTTCGCGATCGACGATTTCGGAACCGGGCACTCCTCACTGTCGCAGCTGAGCGTGCTGCCGGTGGACGAGCTGAAGATCGATCGCTCGTTCATGTCGCTGGCGGACGCCGGCGCGGTCACCATCGTCACCTCGACCATCGAGCTCGGTCACCGCATGGGACTGAAGGTCGTCGCCGAGGGAGTGGAGGAGCCGGAGGCCTGGAACCTGTTGCGCCGTCTCGGCTGCGACTTCGCGCAGGGGTACCTGATCAGTCCGCCGCTTCCCGCGGCGCAAGTCGCGGCGTTCGTCGCGCAGGCCAACCAGCTGCTGCCGGCTTCTGACTCGACGGTGCTGCAGCTGCGGGCACTCGAGCAGCTAACCGAGCGCTCAGGGCGCTGATTCCAGCAGCGCATCCACGCGTCGCCGGTACTGCAACAGCAGCTCGGCGGCAAAGTCGGCGAATACGCGGATCTTCGGCGAGTCGCGCAGCGCGCTGCGACACACGACCGAAATGGGCGCGCCCGGCGCCGACCAGTCCCGCAGCAGCGCCTCGAGCTTACCCGTGGCGAGCGCCTCGGCCACCACCAGATCCATGGTGTGCACGATGCCGGCGCCGCGGATCGCGGCCATGATCTGCGCCTCGACGGAATTGAACGCGACGTTGAACGTGAGCGTCAGCTGCTTGCGCACCGCGCCGCGCTGGAACTGCCACTTGTGCCTGCGGCGGTTGCCGGCCGCCAGATGGCCGATGAGCTTGTGACGGCGCAGCTCTTCGGGCTCCGCAGGCACGCCGTGCGCGCGCAGGTAGTCAGGCGCGGCGCAGGTCAGCAGCCGCGTCGTCACCACGCGCCGCGCCACCAGGTGCGGCTCGCGCACCGCCCCGACGCGCACCACCACGTCCACTTCCTCGGCGATGAGATCGATGACCCGGTCGTTGAATTGCACCTCCAGCTGCAGGTCCGGGTAGCGCGCGGTGAATTTCGGCAGCGCCGGGATCAGCAGCGTACGACCGAACACCAGCGGCACGTCCACGCGCAGGCGCCCCTGCGGCGACAGACGCGTGCGCCTGAGGAGCTCGTCGGCGGCTTCGAGCTCGGCGAGGATTCGCTGGCAGCGCGCCAGATACTCCGCGCCGTCGCTCGTCAGGCCCACCCGGCGCGTGGTGCGGTGGAACAGCTGGCAGCGCAGATGCTGTTCGAGCTCGGCCACGTGCGTGCTCACCACCGAGCGCGAGATTCCGAGCGCATCCGCCGCCCGGGTGAAGGAGTGCAGGTCGGCGACGCGCGCGAAGCTACGCATGCACACGAGCTGATCCATGCCAGAATTGTAAGGCATTGCAGGACAATAAATTCGCAATTAGACTGTTTTTGAAGAACCCGCCCGCCTCTACAGTCACCTGCGCCGGATTAGCGCCGGTGCGCTCGCAATGACTGGAGGGCGCGCATGTTTATCTTCAACCGGCCGTTCGAGGCGGTCGCCGCCGGACTGGGCGTCGCACTGCTCATCGTGTGCCTGGATCGCGTGTGTCATATGCCGGCAGCGCCCCCCGGAAACCGCGCCTGTGGTAAATACGATACATGCGCTTGTGCCCCGCCCGCCGCATGCGGTATCGTCCGCGCCGGTTCGTGACCTTTCCCTTTCCTGCCGCCTGCCGCCCGCCTCGTTTGCGAGTTGGCTTCCGAGTGTGAAAAGCCGAATCGTTCCCGACCAGGTGGCAGTGCGTGCGCCGACGACTCAACCGATCTTAGGTCAGCACTCCTGCTAGTAACGTTTGTTTCAGGAGTTTGATTGCATGACGAAGATCTATGTGGGCAACCTGCCCTTTTCCGCCACTGACGCCGAAGTGCGCGAGCTGTTCGCGCAGCACGGCACCGTTGAGTCGGTGAGCATCATCACCGATCGCGACACCGGCCGGCCGCGCGGCTTCGGGTTCGTTGAGATGTCACGCGCCGATGCGTCGCGCGCGATCCAGAATCTCAATGGCAAGGAGCTGGGCGGGCGGGCGCTGCGGGTCAATGAGGCTCAGGAGCGCACCGGCGGCGGCGGCAATCGCGGCGGCGGCGCGCCCAAGCGCTGGTAAGCTTCAAGGCTGCCAAGGCCGGTCGTGCGTGCCTGAAGGGCTCGGCGATCGGCCTTTTTCGTGGTGTGAAGGAGTGGTTTCTCATGGGCAAAGGCGATCCCAGAACCCGCCGCGGCAAAATCTACCAGGGCTCCTTCGGCAAGACGCGCCCCAAGGATCCGGCGAAAAGAAAGAAGAAAGCGGCCCAGGCCGCCAA
>DASWUP010000137.1:0-5110 GCA_036401635.1 Steroidobacteraceae bacterium | reverse complement strand
GCAGCAGCTGTTGTCCCTCGCCGTAGGGCACCATCTGCAGCGAAAGATAACAATCCTCGCCCGTCGTGGTCCGAATCACGATGGGGCTGGCGAAGTCCCCTATCTCCAGGTAACGGGCGAACTGCGGCGATCTGAGCAGGTTCTCGATCCGCAGTCCCAGATCCGCCGTGCGCCGCAGATCCAACAAACGCGAGGCCATCCGGTTGAACCAGACGATCTCGCGCTGCGCGTTGAGGATAACGACGCCATTGGGAAGGGCGGCCGTGGAGCGCTGCAGCTGCCGCATGAGCTGCACGAAACGCTGCTTATGGAAGCGCTTGCGCCGGTGCAGGCGCACGATCTGCGCGATGATCTCGCCCCACACGCCGCCGACGTCGGGCGGGTCGGCGTAGTTGCGGTGGCGCAGCCACCATTCCAGGCGAAAGAGGTTGGCGAGCACCCAGCTGAGGTGCAGCGCGAGCGCGCCGGCGAGCCCGCCCCAGGGATTGCCGAACAGCCAGCCGGCGCCGAAACCGATCGCCACGGTACCGAGCAACCGGACCGCCGCGAACCCCCATGCCTGCGTCGCCGGCTGCATCTGTGACGCGCCCCTCTTTAGGCCGTCCGCGCCGAGAAGCGATAGCCCGAGCCGCGGACCGTTTGTACGAAGCGATCGTAGCCGAAATCCTCGAGCGCCTTGCGCAGGCGGCGGATGTGCACGTCGATGGTGCGCTCCTCGACGTACACGTTGCCGCCCCAGATGCGGTCGAGCAGCTGATCGCGCGTGTAGACGCGCTCCGGGTGCGTCATGAAGAACTCGAGCATGCGATATTCGGTGGGACCAAGAGCGACCGTGCGCACGCCCACCATCACGCGGTGGCTCCCCTGGTCGAGCACCAGGCCCTCGAATTCGATGAGCTCGTCGACCCCATTGGGACCGCTGCGGCGCAACACGGCGTTGATGCGTGCCAGCAGTTCCCGCGGCGAGAAGGGCTTGGTCACGTAGTCATCCGCTCCGCCCTCGAGGCCGGCGACCTTATCGCCCTCCTCGGCGCGCGCCGTGAGCATGATGACCGGCAGCTCGCGCGTCTCGCGGTCGCGCTTGAGCGAGCGCGTCAGCTCCAGCCCGCTCATGTCCGGCAGCATCCAGTCGACCAGCACCAGATCCGGGCGCGCATCCGCCAAGGCGGCGCGCGCGGCGCGGCAATCCTCCGCCTCCCGGACCTCGAAACCGGCGCGCTTCAGACCGAAGGCGATCATTTCGCGGATCGGGCGCTCGTCCTCGACAATCAGTACTTGTTTCGCGGGCATGGTGTTAAGCCTGCAGCAGCGCGGCTATTACAGAGGCTCTGTATTGCAGATTCATGACACAGCCACGGCGGCGTGTCAGTTTAATGACTGTCCCCGGTGCTGTGCGTGACGTCGTCGCGTAGATACACCGGAAGGGCCTCCTCGGCCGGCAAAACCCGCCCGGCCGCCACGTCCGGGGCCGCCAGGCGCGCAATCTCCTCGGCGCGCGGCCACAGCCGGTCATGGACGCTGTCCAGATGTGGGGCCAGGGCCGATCGCAGCTCGGGGTAGGCGGCAAAGCCTGAACCGGCTGCGTGCACCGCGCGATGCGCCCCGGACCAGCCCGCCGGCAGGGTCACGCCGGCCGGTTTGCCAACATGCTCATCCCCCACCGCGGCAGCGAAGCCCGGTGCCACCCGCTCGAAGCATCCCCAGTACACCTCGTGCATGCGCGCATCGTTGCACACGAGCACGCGGGTCACGGCCGCATCCAGTTCCATCACCCGTTGCGCGAGGGCCCGCAGATCGGAGATCGGCACCACCGGCAGCCCCGCGCCGAACGCCAGCCCCTGCGTGACACTTGCCGCCAGCCGCACACCGGTGAACGAGCCTGGGCCGCGGCCGAAGGCAATCGCGCTCAGTGCAGCGAGGGCCACGTCAGCCTCCTGCAGCAGCTCATCGGCCATCGGCAGGATGCGTTCGGAGTGGCCACGCTCCAGAAGTTGTTCGCGCGCGAACAGCCGCTCATCAATGAGGAGCGCGGCCGAGCAGTTCTCGGTGGCGGTATCGAGCGCGAGAATTCTCACGGTGCGATCGCCGAGCGCGGAGCCGGTGCCGCGCGCGGCGCACGCCGCTTGAGGAAACGTCGTGCCTCCTCGGGATCCCGCGTCACGCTCATCACCGGCAGGGCCTGGAGAAACACCCGGCCATAGCCGCGGCCGACCATGCGTGGATCGCAGATGACCACCACCCCGTAGTCGTCCTCGCTGCGGATCAGACGCCCCGCTCCCTGCTTGAGCGCCAGCGCCGCCTCCGGAAGCTGGTAGTCACGAAACGCATTGCCGCCGCTCGCGGTCAGATGCTCGATGCGCGCGCGCACCAGCGGATCGTCCGGCGAGGCGAACGGCAGTTTCTCGATGATCACCAGGCGCAGCGCCTCACCCTTCACATCCACCCCCTCCCAGAAGCTCGCGGTGCCGAGCAGCACGCCGTTGCCGTCGGCGCGAAACTCCTGCAGCAGCCGCTCGCGCGGCGCCTCCCCCTGCACGAACAGCCGGTACGGCGTCTCATCCGCCCAGCGCGCGCGCAGGAGCGCTGCGCCCTGCGAGAGCGCGCGGTGACTGGTGAACAGCACGAACGCGCCGCCGCCGGCAGCCCGGATGAGCGGCAGTGCGGTGTCGATCACCGCCGCGACGTAACCCGCGGACGCCGGCTCCGGCAAACCCGCCGGCAGGTACAGCAGGCTCTGCCGCTCGTGATCAAATGGGCTGTCGATCCTGAGCGTTGCGGCGTCGGCGAGCCCGAGTCTGCCGGTGAAGTGTCCGAACTGCTCGCCGAGCGAGAGCGTGGCGGAAGTGAATATCCAGGCGCCGCGGCGCGCCTGCACCAGCGCCCGGAAGCGATTCGAGATGTCAAACGGCATGAGGCTGAGCGTAACGCCACGGGCAGTGACCTCGAGAGTGCGCGCCCCCTCAAGCTCATCGACCGCGGCAATCCGCGCAAGACTCGCCGCGAGATCCGCGGCCCGCTCGGCGAGTTGCGCGAGCGCGCTCTGCGGGTCGGCGCTTGCCATGGCCGCCGGCAGATCTTCCAGCGACCGCATGAGCCCCTGCACTGCTGCGCTCAACGCGGAAGCACCTGGTGTCCAGGCGAAACGCCCGGGGGGGCCTGCGCTCGCGGTGCGCAACTGCTGCAAGGCATCTTCCGCCGCGCGCAGCGCTTGCGCCGCCGCGCGCCCGGGCGCCGCGTGGCCGCTCAGCGCGCGGGCGGCCTGCGCCGTCAGCTCGAGCCGCAGGTCCTTCAGGAGCAACTCCACCTGACGGCTGCTCAGGTGGGCACCGAAGAACTGCGTGGCGAGATCCGGGATCTGATGAGCCTCATCGAGAATGACCGCGTCGGCGGATCCGAGCAGGTCGCCGAACCCGTCCTCCTTCAGCGCGAGATCCGCCAGCAGCAGGTGGTGGTTCACGATGACGATGTCCGCTTCCAGGGCCTCGCGCCGTGCCAACACCACGTGACAGCGGGAGATTTCCGGGCAGCGCACGCCCAGACAACTCTCGCGGGTGGAGGTGACCTGTGCCCACACCGGATGGGAGTCCGACAGGCCGCGCACTTCCGCCAGGTCACCGCGCTGCGTGGTGCGCGCCCAGCGCTGGATGCGCGCCAGCATGGCGTGCGAGGCGCGCGGGCGCGCCGCGCCCGACTCCACCAGTGGCAGCTGCTCGCCGCCTTCAGCGGCGCGCGCCAGGCGGTAGCGGCACAGATAGTTGGCGCGACCCTTCAGCAGCGCCACGCGCGCCGGCCGGCCAAGCGCCGCGGCCACCAGTGGCAGGTCCTTCGAGAACAGCTGGTCCTGCAGCGTGCGCGTCCCGGTGGAGATCAGCACGCGCGCGCCGCACAGCAGCGCCGGCACGAGGTAGGCGAAGGTCTTGCCGGTGCCGGTGCCCGCTTCCACCACCAGCGATTCGCGCGCCGCGAGCGCATCGGCCACGCGCTCCGCCATGCGCAGCTGCTCGCGCCGCACCCTGAAATCCGGCAGAGCCTGCTCGAGGGGCCCGCCGTGACCGAAAATGTCCTCAAGATCCAACATGTCGGGGAGCGCCTACGCTTGCGTCAGGCGACGATCCTGGCGCGTATTCAGGGGGCGTGTCGAGAGGTATATCTTCCTGATTTTCCTGCAAACTGGAGCGCGGCGCGCCAATGGACGAGAATGGCAGCCGCGTCGCTACTGTATCAGGGCCATGGAACGGCCCGGGATATACTTCGCGCTTCCGAAGCACCAACGAACAAAGAGGAGCTACGGATGGCTACTGCCGCATACACGCTGACCCCGCTTCCTCAGCTGAGCCGCGCGGTCGCCGATTGGGTGAACTCGGTGCGCGAGCTGACCCAGCCGCGCGCGATTCACTGGTGCGAGGGGACCGAGTCGGAGGCGCGGGAGCTGACCGCGCAGCTCTTGCGCGGCGGGGAACTCAAGGCGCTCAACCCCGAATTCTTTCCCGGCTGTTACCTGTATCGCTCGGCGCCGAGCGACGTGGCGCGCGTGGAGCATCTCACTTATATCTGCACGCGCTCGCAGGAGGATGCCGGCCCGAACAACAACTGGATGGACCCGGGGCAGGCTCACACAAAAATGCGCGAGCTGTTTCGCGGCTGCATGCGCCAACGCACGCTGTATGTGATTCCGTACTGCATGGGGCCGATCGACTCGCCGCTGGCGCGCTGCGGCGTCGAGATCACCGACAGCCCCTACGTCGTGCTCAACATGCTGATCATGACGCGCGCCGGCCGCGGCGCGCTCGAGCGTATCGCGCACGACGGCGCTTTCGTGCGCGGGCTGCACTCGATCGGCGAGCTCGACCCGGAGCGACGCTTCATCATGCACTTCCCGGAGGAACTCTCCATCGAGAGCTTCGGCTCCGGTTACGGCGGCAATGCGCTGCTCGGCAAGAAGTGCCACGCGCTGCGCATCGCCAGCTGTCAGGCGCGCACCGAGGGCTGGCTCGCCGAGCACATGCTGATCGTGGGGCTGCAGAACCCGCGCGGCGAGACACATTATCTCGCCTGCGCCTTTCCGTCGGCGTGCGGCAAGACCAATCTCGCCATGCTGATTCCGCCGGAC
>DASWUP010000136.1:0-5560 GCA_036401635.1 Steroidobacteraceae bacterium | reverse complement strand
TCGCACTCCTCCCACTGGTCACCCTGACACTGGTCACGGGGTGCGGGGGTGGGGGCAGCAGCATGATGCCAGCCGCGGCGGGACCACCGCCGTTTACCTCCGTTACCCAGGTGCGCGTGTCGCAACCCTCCACGTTCAGTGCCGGCTGCGACGGCGTGCCAGCGACCGGAACGCTCTACACCGACACCGCCGCCGAGCCGTATCTGGCCGTCAATCCGACCAGCCCCTTGAACCTGATCGCCGCCTGGCAACAAAACCGCTGGTCCGATGGCGGGGCGCAGGGCCTGAATCTGGCCGCGTCCTTCGATGGCGGCATGACCTGGACACTGTCGAACGCGGCGTTCTCGCGCTGCACCGGCGGGGGTTCCGGCAACGCCGGCAACTATGCCCGCGCCACCGACGTGTGGCTCACGGTCTCGCCCACGGGCGTGATCTACGCTCTGTCGTTGTCCTTTACGGGCGGGGCGCTGCTCCCCGGCTCTTCCAGCGGCATGCTGGTCGCGCAATCTCACGACGGCGGTTTCACCTGGAGCGCACCGACCGCGCTGATCCAGGACGGCTCGCAAGTCTTCAATGACAAGGGCTCCATCACCGCCGACTCGACCGACGCGAATTTTGTGTACGCGGTGTGGGACCGGGTCACCGGGCCGACGGCCGGGCCGAGCTACTTTGCGGTGACCGCCAACGCCGGTTCCACCTGGCAGGCCGCCCGCAGGATCTACGATCCGGGTGCGCAGAATCAGACCCTCGGCAATCAGATCGTCGTGCTACCCGGCGACGTGCTGGTCAACATATTTACCGAATTCGACACCGGCACGGGCGGGGCGACCGCAGCGCTCCTGCGGACGATACACTCGAGCGATCACGGCACGAGCTGGTCCGCTCCGGTCACGATCTCTGATCTTAGGGCCGTCGGCACCAGAGATCCGCGGAGCGGCGCCGCGGTGCGTGACGGTTCCGATCTGGAGTCCGTGAGCGTGGCTCCCGGAGGTGTGATCTACGTTGCCTGGCAGGACTCACGCTTCTCCGGCGGGCAGCACGACGGCATCGCGATGTCGCAGTCCTCGGACGGCGGCATGACCTGGTCGGTGCCGGTGCAGGTCAACGCCGACCACAACGTGCAAGCCTTCACCCCGACCATCCACGTGCGCGCCGATGGCGTCATCGGTGTCACCTACTACGACCTGCGCAACAACACGAGTTCTTTGCCCGGTACGCTGCTCACCGACTGCTGGCTGGTCACCTCCAGCGACGCCGGCGTGACCTTCAAGGAGTCACACCTTTCCGGACCCTTCGATCTGCGCCTGGCGCCGGATTCGCAGGGCCTGTTCCTCGGCGACTACGAATCGCTCGCGAGCACGGCGAATGGTTTCCTGCCCTTTTTCGTGCAGACCGACGCCGGTAGCCAGGTCCGCAGCGACGCGTTCATCGCTTTTCCTCCCGCGAGCGCGGCCGCGCAGGCGATGGCGGCGGGCGCTGTTGCGAGCTTCCAGGCGCTGGCGGCGCCGGCGGGCATGACGATGACGCCCGCCGGGGCACGGCGCGTCATGCAGCGCATCAGGCTCACCCGCGCGCAGCGCCTGCACCAGCCGGGCTGACCCTAAGGGGCGTCGCGCCCCCGCGGCTCCCACAGCTCCAGCGGATTGCCTTCCGGATCATGCAGACGGGCAAAGCGTCCGTTGGGGTAGTGCTGCGGATCGATCTCGACGGCAATGGCCGCTGAGCGCAGTTGCGCCACCATGGCCTCGAGATTGCGCACCCTGAAGTTGACCATCCACTGCTTCTCACCCGCGCCGAAGTAAGTGGTCGACTCCTCGAACGGTGCGAACGCGGTGGGACCGGCCTCCTGTTGCCAGATCGGGTCGTCGTAGTTCGCCGGAACCGAGGCGATCCCGAGGTGCTCGAGGTACCAGCGGGCGAGGCTCTCCGGGTTGCGTGCACGGAAGAACAGGCCGCCAATGCCCAACACGACTTCCATCGATGACTCTCTCACGAGCGGTGCTCAGGCGCGCCGGCATACTTCTTTTCGCCCGCATCGATCCTGAGCTTCAGACGGTTCTGTGACGGAGGCAGCGGGCAGGTCGCGAAGTCATTCAGCGCGCACGGTGGGTTGAATGCCTTGTTGAAATCCACCCGCACCGTGCGGTCCGCGGGCTGCGGGATGTACAGGAACCGTCCGGCGCCGTAAGTCTCATGGGTGCTGGTGGCGTCCGCGAACATGACGAAGAGCTCCTTGTCGCCCGGCGCTTCGAGCACGGTATCGAGCCGCCACTCGCGGCCATTCTTCCTGAATACGACGGCGCCCGGCGACACTGCGTCCTCCTCCATGCCGAGGATGTTCACGATCCTGAGGTGATGCGCCGGCTCGTAAGCTTCGAAGCGGGCGTTGAACACCCACTCGGTGCTGACCGGAAAGTAGGTGAGCCCGCTGAAGTTGCGGCGGTGCGGATTGTCGAGATCACGCACACGCACGCCCAGATTGCCGGCGCGCTCGATGACGAACAAGCGCAACGAGCCGCTGGCGAGCACCGTGGGGTCACCCTGGCGATCTGAGGCAAGATCCAGCGATGTGACCGCCTGTCCGTCGTGCGTAACGCCGCCACCGGGACGGGCGACGAAACGCACCGTATGACCCGTCAGCACGAATGAGCCGGCGGTATCGGCGAGAGCTGCGCTGTCGAGGATCAGCGCGTTCGACGGGGCGCGGCCGAAACTGTTCTCGCCCTCCTTGAGCCAGAAGAGTCCTGCCAGTGTCAGCCACCCGTTGTCGCTGGTGAGCCTGCTGACCCGCGCGGCGCGCCACTGATCGATGCTGATGCGCTCGGCTTGCAGATCGGCGCTTGCCTCGGCGGTGGCGGTACCTGAGCGCGGGCCGGTGGCAGCGTGGGGCACGTCCCCGGCGCCAACGGACGCTCTCGGCACCAGCAGCATCATTGCCAGCAGAACCACCCCCGCTGCGCTCGCGCGTGAGCCCTGATCCCGGTGCATGGTGCATCCTCCTCCGAAGCATGCTCAGGGGCGCATTTTATGGCATCACGCCTCGCGCCCGAGGATCTCCTCGCGCACGTCCGCTATCTCGCGGGCACGCGAGGGCCGCGCTCCCTCGCAGCGCTCGGGTCGCGGGCAGCGGTTGCTGCGCGGACAGATGATGCGCGCGGGCTTCGCGAGCGCATCCCCGATCCAGGCGATGTTGAGCACGTTGGCCACCGCGTCGAGCACCTGCGTGGCCGGTTTCGGAATACGCGCTTCGCCGCGCCGGTGCAGGCACTCGCGAAAGATCGAATCGATCACCGACTCGCTCGGCACGCCATTCGAGGCAAGCGCCGGCGCCAGGTCCACGCCGACCGACAGCACGTGCGGATTGCCTGCCATATCATGGACCCGGATCGAGTGACAGCAGTACAGGAGCGAGCGCTCGCCATCGCGCAGCACCGAGATCTGCGATCCGCTGACGCCGTGATCGCCGTCGATCATGCGAAACACCGCCCAGTTGGGACACGGGTCGCTCACTTGCGCGAGGTTTCCCCATGGCAGGGGAATGCCGTTGCCGCGATACACCGCGCGCAGATAGCCGGGCGGATAGGCGTCGAAGAAATGCCAGTACGGGTAGGGCGACACCTTGGTCATCCGCCGCATCACGACCGCCGGGGTCAGCTGCAGCTTCGCGCCCGCTTCCACGCGGTAGCGCTCGCGGGCGAGGAAGCGCCGGAACGGCACGCGCGGCGCGAGCACGGCGCCGGCAAAGAAGCTGCACTCGAAGTCGCGCCACGCGTGCAGCACGTCCTGGGCATTCATGCCGATGGCGTTCGAGCCGCCCTCGGGACTGCCGCCCATCTCCCCGCCGGTGGCGTGCGGGGACTTGAGCCCATCTCCGCCATGCAGCACCTTGTGAGCGATGTGCGCGGCGAGGTCGAACTTGAGCCGCGCGGGGTCCGACTGCAGCGCGCGGTTCGCGTACACCACGCGCGGCGCCTCGAAGAACGAGCGCACCATGCTGCGCACTTCGCGGTCCTTGTCGCGCGCCAGCACCGGCTTGCGGTCAAACCAGCGGATCTCCAGCCCGTGGCGCCGGCACAAGCGCATCAAATCCTCGACCGACAGCGGGAAGCGCCGCTCGCTCACGTTGTCGGCGGCGCGTTCCAGGTCGGGGAAATCATTGCGCGACATCTCCTGGTGGGAGCGGATGAGAAGATGCGCGAATTGCCGCCCGGTGGTGCCGGTCTGGGCGAGCAGCTCCGGTATCGCCAACTGCAGCAGGCTCTTGGAGAACAGGAACGCCGGCTCGAGCGGCACGCGTGCGGCGGCGCCACCGGGGCCGGGCGCAGGCAGCTCGAAATCCGCGCTTTCGTCCAGAAACCACGCCGGTGCACGCTGAAATACCGCGGCCAGAAGCTCGAGCAGCTCCCCGGAGGGGGTGCGCTTGCCGCTCTCGATCATGCTCAGGTAGGAGATCGAGGGGGCGATGTCGGGATTGCGCTGGATGCAGCGCACCGACAGCTCCTCCAGCGTCAGCCCGTTGCGCTTGCGTACCGCGCGCAGTTTGGCGCCGAGAAAATGGCCTTTGCGCAACAGCTGCGCCACAGCTTGACCCATCCGTGCAGTGTGCCCTGATATGTGAAATTAACAGTGTGAAGTTTCTACGGTCAAATTCCCGCTCAATCCGCAGTATGCTCACCCGCATGAACGCCGAGACCCACGCCCGGGTGTATTCCCGGGAACAGACCGGGCCGAAGCTCGAGGTCCTGGGCCCGAAGGTCGAGCGCGCGGAGGAGGTGCTGACGCCCCTGGCGCTGCAGCTGCTCGCGAGTCTGCACCGCCGCTTCAATGCGCGGCGCCTCGAGTTGCTCAGCGCGCGCACGCAGCGCCAGGCTCTGCTCGATGACGGGGCGCTGCCGGAGTTTCTCGCAGCTACCGCCGCGGTGCGTGCGGGCGAGTGGCGCATCTCCCCGGTGCCCGCGGATCTTGCGGACCGGCGCGTGGAGATCACCGGCCCGGTCGAGCGCAAGATGATCATCAACGCCCTGAACGCGCCGGTGAGCGCATTCATGGCGGACTTCGAGGACTCGTGCTCGCCGACCTGGGAAAACCTGATCCGCGGCCAGGTGAATCTCAACGACGCCGTCCGCCGCACCATCAGTTACGAGGACGCCGCCACCGGCAAGGTCTACCGGCTCGCCGAGCGCACCGCCACGCTGATCGTGCGGCCGCGGGGCTGGCACCTGCCGGAGAAGCACCTGCGCATCAACGGTGACTCCGTGTCCGGCGCGCTATGCGACTTCGCGCTGTTCATCGCCAACAACCACGAGGCACTCGCGCAGCGCGGCACCGCGCCGTATTTCTATCTGCCCAAGATCGAGAGCCATCTGGAGGCGCGGCTGTGGAACGACGTGTTCATCGCGGCGCAGGAGGCGCTCGGTATCGCGCGCGGCACGATCAAAGCCACGGTACTCATCGAGACCGTGCTCGCGGCGTTTGAAATGGACGAGATTCTCTACGAGCTGCGCGAGCACTCGGCGGGGCTCAACTGCGGCCGGTGGGACTATATCTTCAGCTTCATCAA
>DASWUP010000135.1:0-1731 GCA_036401635.1 Steroidobacteraceae bacterium | reverse complement strand
CGGCCAGGTTCGAGAGCACCTTGTCGTACCCCGGCCCTCGCGGCGCGATGACGACGACGGGCACGCCGTCGTCGATGAGGGCGATGGGCCCGTGCTTCATCTCGCCCGCGGCGTAGCCCTCGGCGTGGATGTAGGAGATCTCCTTGAGCTTGAGCGCGCCCTCGAGCGCGATGGGGTACAGCGCGCCGCGCCCGAGAAAGAGCGCGTGGCGTTTCTCGGCGAAGCGCTCCGCCAGGCGATGGATGACCGGATCGAGCTCGAGGGTCTTCTCCACCAGCGCGGGCAGCTCGATGAGGCGCGTCACGAGGCCGCGCTCGCGCTCCGCGTCCGCCCCGTGATGCTTGGCGAGGGCCACCACCAGCATGCCGAGCGCGGTGAGCTGGGTGGCGAACGCCTTGGTGGACGCCACGCCGATCTCCGGTCCCGCGCGCGTCAGCATCACCAGCTCCGACTCGCGCACCAGCGAGCTCTCGGGGACGTTGCAGATGGCGAGCGCGGACAGGTAGCCGGACTGGCGGGCCAGGCGCAGCGCCGCGAGCGTGTCCGCGGTCTCGCCGGACTGGGAAATGGTGACGAACAGCGAATTCGGCGGGACCAGGGGGCTGCGGTAGCGGTATTCGCTGGCGATGTCCACCGCGCAGGGGAGCTTGCAGATCTGCTCGATGAAATAACGCGCCACCAGGGCGGCGTGAAAGCTGGTGCCGCAGGCGACGATGTGCACCGTCTGGGTGCGCCGGAAAACCTCCGTGGCGGCCGGTCCGAATGCCGCTTCCAGCAGGTGGCCGCTGGCGACGCGCTCCTGCAGGGTGTCGGCGATGGCGCGCGGCTGCTCGTGAATCTCCTTGAGCATGAAGTGGCGGTACTGCCCGCGCTCGGCGGCATCCGCCGACAGCTCGCTCTCGCGCATCGCGCGCTCGACGGTGTTGCCCTCGCGGTCGATGACACGCACGCTCTGGCGGCGCACTTCGGCGACGTCGCCCTCCTCGAGGAAGATGAAGCGCCGCGTGACCGGCAGCAGAGCCGCCACGTCCGAGGCCACGAAGTTCTCGTTCACGCCCAGCCCCACGACCACCGGGCACCCCTGGCGGGCGAGGATCAGCCTCTCCGGATCGTGCTCGCTCACTACCACCAGGGCGAAGGCGCCCTCGAGCTCGGCTACGGTGGCGCGCACCGCCTTGAACAGGTCCCTGACGGTCTGCAGGTGGTAATGAATGCGGTGCGCGATGACCTCGGTATCGGTCTCGGAGGAGAACTGGTAGCCGCGGCGCTCAAGGTCGGCGCGCAGCTCATCGTGGTTCTCGATGATGCCGTTGTGCACGATGGCGAGCCCGTCGCGCGAGATATGCGGATGGGCATTGCGCTCGCTCGGCACACCGTGCGTGGCCCAGCGCGTGTGGGCAATGCCGATCTTGCCGTCGGTGGGCGTCGCGAGCAGCGCCTCATCGAGCATGCGCACTTTGCCGACCGTGCGCAGCCGGGTCAGATGCCTGGAACCGTTCAGAACCGCAATGCCCGCCGAATCGTAGCCGCGGTACTCGAGCCGGCGCAGACCCTCCATCAGGATGGGCACGACGTTGCGCTCAGCGACCGCTCCGACGATTCCGCACATGCCTATGTCCCGGTTCCTGGCGGCCCCGTCTGAAGGGCCAGTGGCCGGCAAGTTTGCCTGAAAGCGGGGGAAAGCGCTGATTGCACTCACGAAAGCCGTGATCGAGGTCGCGCTTACGCCTC
>DASWUP010000134.1:0-6145 GCA_036401635.1 Steroidobacteraceae bacterium | reverse complement strand
TCAGGCCTGCCCTGTAGAGACTCATAGACCCGCCGACGGCACGTCGCCTGGGCGGGCACTAGGATCCAGCTGGACATTGCGGCTGGATAACACGCTCCGCGTCCACGCACTGCCCAGAGGGTGCAGGGACGAAGGCATAGTCCAGCCCGCGGCGAAAGCCACGGATGCGCTGTCCCCCCGCCTCCACCAACCGGCGGTTCCCGGCCACAACGGCCGGGAACCGATGCCCGGGCCTGGGCGGCGTACCTGGCCGGGATCATAGACGCCGAGGGACGATTACACCCACGAGGACACATCGGGGCGAGAACCGACCGCCTGTGGTCAGCATCAGTAGCACGGAATTGCCCCTCGGAACGGACGTTATTCGCCGTGTCAGCCAGCAGCACGGCAAGTCTTCGAGGAGCGTTTCTTTGCCAATTCCATGCGCACAAAGGCGCACATAAGACAACTCTAGCCACGTCTAACGCGCTGCTGCGGGCGCGAGAGCGGCGCGCGCTCAGGAGCGGCGCCCGTCGAGCGAGGCGAGCCTGCCGTACAGGTCCGGCCGCCGGTCGCGGAACACGAACCAGTTGTCGCGCAGCTGCGCGATGGCCTCCAGGTCGAAGGTGTGGACGAGGACCGCATCGCCTTCCTCGGGCGCTTCGGCGACTTTCGCGCCCATGGGGTCGGCGATGAACGAGGAGCCATAGAAGTGGATAAACAGGCGCTGCGGATCCTGCAGCGAGCGCTCAAATCCATAGCGGTTGACCGCGATGAGCGGGGTGAGATTGGCCGCCGCATGACCCTGCTGGGTACGCTGCCAGTGCTCGCGCGAATTCACCGGCGGTGCCGGGGGCGGCTCGGTACCGATGGCGGTCGGGAACAGGAACAGCTCCGCCCCCATGAGCGCCATGACGCGCGCGGTCTCGGGAAACCACTGGTCCCAGCAGATGCCGACGCCGAGGCGCGCAAAGCGCGTGTTCCACACTCTGAATCCCGTGTCACCCGGGGAGAAGTAGTTCTTTTCCTGGTAGCCGGGCCCATTGGGAATGTGCGACTTGCGGTACACGCCGAGGTTGGTGCCGTCGGCGTCGAGGATCGCGATGGAATTGAAGTACGCGGGACCCGCGCGCTCGAAAAAGCTGATCGGCAGCACCACGCCGAGCTCGCGCGCCACGCGGCCGAAGTGACCCACGGCGCGATTCTCCGCGACCGTGCGCGCGAGAGCCAAATGGCGCGCGTCCTGCTCGATGCAGAAATAAGGCGTCTCGAACAGTTCGGGCAGCAGAATGACCTGCGCACCCTGCGCGGCCGCCGTGCGCACCAGCCGCTCGGCCCTGGCGATGTTGCCATCGGTGTCCCAGTCGCACGCCATCTGGATGGCGGCCACCGTCACCGGTCGCGGCGTACGCCGGAAGTGCTCAGGATCCTTGGACATCGATGGCCTGCCGATCACCCGTGACGCGGGCCACCGATTCTACCGAAACGGGCCAGCCCTCAGGTGCGCGCCCGGCGCGCGGCGAGGGAGCGGTTCACCTGTTCCGTGATACGCATGGCCGTCTCCAGCGCCATGAGTCCCGCCTCGCCCGCAACTACCGGCGCGCCACCGCCGCGAATGCACTCGAGGAATGAATCGATTTCCGCCTTGAGCGCATCTCCGGGTTCCAGACTCTGCTCCTCGATCGTCACCGGCAGCGGGCCCGGGGCATCGGCCGGCGCGCGTTTGCGGATGAGTGTCAGGATCTTCTGCTGCAGATCGAGTGACAGATAGGCGTCGTCCTCGAAAATGCGCATTTTGCGCTCGGTCTTGAGGCTGACTCGCGAGGCGGTGGCATTCGCGACGCAGCCATCGGCGAAGCGGATGCGCGCGTTGGCAATGTCGATTTCCTCCGAGAACACCGGGGTGCCGATCGCGTCGATGGCGGTGATCGGCGCGCCGACGATGGTCTGCACGATGTCGAGGTCGTGGATCATCAGATCGAGCACCACATTCACGTCGGTGCCGCGCTCGCGGTAGGGCGCGAGGCGATGACATTCGACGAAGCGCGGTGAATGCAGATACGGCTCCGCGGCCAGTATCGCTGCGTTGAAGCGCTCGAGGTGCCCGACCTGCAGGATGCGCTTGACCCGGGCGGCGAGCGCGATCAGCTCGCGCGCCTGCGCCGGCGTATCGGTGATCGGCTTCTCGACCAGGACGTGGGCACCGGCCACGAGGAAGTCACGCGCGATCGCAAAGTGCGCCGGGGTCGGCGTGACCACGCTCACCGCATCAACGCTGCCGAGCAGCGCCCGGTAGTCGCTCACGGTGCGCGTTTTGAGCTCGGCGGCGAGCTGCTCACGGGCCTCGGGGCGGGAATCGGCGACGGCGACCAGCTCGCAGCCAGGCGCCTGCGCGTACTTGTGCGCGTGAAAGCGGCCGAGGTAGCCCACCCCGATGACGGCGGCTCTGATTTTCTGCATGAGAACGCTATTATGCCCGCCCGCGCGGCGACGCCCGAAGGGCAAGTGTTAAGGAACGGCTGCCAGCGAATGTCCACTCCGCCCCCGACCGAAGGAACGGCACTCCTGGAGCGACTGGCGCGCCTGCGCGATACCTACGGTACGCTGCCGGGCACACAACGCGAGCTCGCCATTTTCGGCCTGGCGCTGCTGTGTGGTCTCATCGGGATGCCGTTTCTCATCTGGTTCGCCGGCAGCCGCGTGCTCGGGCCTTATACCCACGGTCATAATGCGCACGCCGGCCCGTTCGCTCTGGTGGCGGACTTTTTCTCGGGACTCATCCATGGGTCGGCGGTGTTCTGGGCCGTGGCGCTCGGGCCCGCCGTGCTGCTGCTGCTGATTCGCCTGCTCGTTGCCGTGCTGCGCGCTGTGCCCCCTGAGAACGACGACTGAGGCGCAGGCCGGTTCGCGAGCCGATATTTTGGTGCAATCCCACGGGCGCGCCTCATTTCGGCCAGTACATCCATACCGCCACGCCCAGCACCAGCAGGGTCGCGCCGTGGGCGCCCAGGCGCCAGGAGCGCTCGCGCAGCTGCCCGTAGAAGCTCCCGGCCGAGGCCGCGCAGAGCACGGTAAAAACGGCTACCGCGCGCAGCAATGGGGCGTGCTCGGGTGCGAACCGCGCCTCGTCGGCCGGCAGGAACAGGATGACGACCCAGGTCATCAGCAGCCCCGTGGCCAGGGCCACGGCCGAGCCCAGGAGAATTCCCAGTAGTGCCGTCAGAGGTCTCATGCTGTGAGGACCGTACTTGCTAAAGACGAACCCCACGCTCTAGCCTAGCTCTATAGAGTGTACCGAACTTGCGAGCCCTCATGATGACCCTACCCCTGCGCCGATCCTCCGGGTGGATACCCGCCGCGCTCCTGCTGGTACTGGCGCTGGCGCTCGCCGGCTCCGCGCAGGCCCCGGCGGGCACTTCGGTATTGCCTGCGGGGACGCTGGCGCCGACCGACACGCAGCGGGCGACCGCGCGCAAGGTCGGTCGCATCCTCGAGGAGGCGCACTACAGCCGCGCGGCGCTCGACGAGAAGATGTCGGAGGTGGTCTATCACCGCTACCTGGAATTTCTCGACGGGCAGCGCGCCTACTTCCTCGCCAGCGATGTCGACGGGTTCAACACTTACCGCTT
Source organism: Steroidobacteraceae bacterium (assembly GCA_036401635.1). Taxonomy (GTDB): domain Bacteria; phylum Pseudomonadota; class Gammaproteobacteria; order Steroidobacterales; family Steroidobacteraceae; genus 13-2-20CM-66-19. Next base: position 2,537 of record DASWUP010000134.1, on the reverse strand, counting down.
CCTGTTCGACAAGATGATCCGCACCGGGGACATCGACCCCGCGTACCTGATCTTCGCGCGCTTCCAGCAACGCAACCGCGAGCGCATCCAGCACGCAATCGCGCTGCTGAAGAGCGAGCCTGACTGGACGGTGAACGAGTCGTTCGAGTTCGACCGTACGCACGCCGCGTGGCCGGTCGACCAGGCCACCATGGACGAGTTGTGGCGCAAGCGCGTCAAGAACGATGCGCTGTCGCTGATGCTCACCGGCAAGCAGTGGGCGGATGCGGCCGAGATCCTGCGCAAGCGCTACGAACGCGTGCTCAAGCGCGTCGACCAGGTGAGCAACGAGGACGTGTTCGAAGGTCTGATGAACGCGTACGCGCGCGCCTTCGATCCGCATTCGAGCTACTTCTCACCGCGCAGCTCCGAGGAGTACCGCATCCAGATGAGCCTCAACTACGAGGGCATCGGCGCCTCGCTCCAGGTGGTGGACGATTACGTCACCATCATGAACGTGCTGGAAGGCGGCCCAGCGGCGGTCGCCGGCACGCTCAGCACCAATGACCGCATCATCGGCGTCGGTCAGGGACATGACGGTCCGTTCACCGACGTCATCGGCTGGCGGCTGGATGACGTGGTGCAGCTGATCCGCGGCAAGGCGGGCACTTCCGTGCGCCTGCAGGTGCTGCCGGCCGGTGCGGCTCCCGGCAGCCCGGAAAAGATCATGGAGTTCGTACGCAACAAGGTGACACTCGAAGCGCAGGCCGCGCACAAGGAAGTGAAGACCGTGGCGCGCAACGGCCGCGCGCTCAAGATCGGCGTGATCACCGTGCCCGGGTTCTATCAGGACATTGCCGCGCAAAACTCCGGCGATGAGACCTACCGCAGCACCACGCGCGATGTGCTGAAACTGCTGCGCGAGCTGAAGAGCGAGGGCGTCGACGGCCTGGTTCTCGACCTGCGCGGCGACGGCGGCGGCTACCTCCCCGAGGCCACCGCGCTCACCGGACTCTTCATCAATCACGGCCCGGTGGTGCAGCTGCGCGACACCGCCGGAAGGCTCGAAGTGCTGGACGACCCCGAGCCCGCGCCGGCATACGACGGTCCGCTCGCGGTGCTGGTCGATCGCCTGAGCGCGTCGGCTTCGGAAATCTTCGCCGGCGCGATCCAGGACTATCACCGTGGCGTGATCCTCGGGCAGACGACTTTCGGCAAGGGCACGGTGCAGAACCTGGTGCCGCTCGATCGCTGGTCGCAGAAACCGGTGAACGGACAGCTGACCGTGACCATCGGCAAGTTCTACCGGGTGACGGGCGAGAGCACCCAGCACCGCGGCGTCGAACCTGACGTGCCGCTCGCCTCGCCCCTCGACACCAAGGAGCTTGGCGAGAGCGCGCTCGAGTCCGCCCTGCCCTGGGATCGCATCGCGGGCGTCCCCTTCAGGATCAGTGCCGGCACGGCCGCGGCCCCGCCGGTAGCGGCGCTGGCGACGGAGGAGGATGCGCGCGCAAAGGTCGATCCGGACTACCGCTGGCTGGTCTCGGACATTGCCGCCATCGACTCGGTGCGCGGGCAGCACAGCGTGTCGCTCAACCTCAAGGCGCGGCGCGACGAGCGTACCCGGATCGAGAGCGAGCGGCTGGCGCGCGAGAACAGCCGGCGGGCGGCGAAGAACCTGCCGGCGCTGAAGAGCGTCGAGGAACTCGACAAGCTGAAGGATGCGGCCGCCGATGTGGTGCTCGGGCAGGCGACCGAAGTCATGGCCGACATCGTCGCCGGGGTGCACCCGCAGCCGCAGCCGCAAAAGACCGCGCGCACCAGTTAGTCGCGCCAGTTAGGCGCACCGCCCCCGAGCCCGGCGCGCCCGCTACGGCGCGAGCGTCGTGCCCGCCGCTTCAGCGCAGCAGGATCCGGAACAGGTCCCAGGTGTCCTCGGCGAGCACGTTCGGCAGCCGCGCGGCATCGGCCCCGAGCGCCGCCGACAGCAGTACGTCGCCTCCGGAAAATGCGAGCGAGTCAGGTACCGGCGTGGCGTCGGCCGCGCCGCGATAGCGCGCCAGGCGCCGCAGCCGCTCGCCGCGGTCCCTGATCTCCTCGGCAACAGCGGCGCGAGCGCTGATGAGACGATGCGCACGCTCGATCTCTCCCATCAACAACACGCACTCCCGGGGTGAGCCGTAATCGTCCGGGGTCTCACGGCGCGCGGTCGCCTCGCGTGCCAGTGCGAGCATTGGGGTTTTCAGGGGCGCGAGGCGCAGGCACAGCACCTCCGCGTAGGCGATCGCGGCGAGATTGATCGCGCGCCGCGCCGGCAGCGATAGCCCCGGAAACTCCAGCCGCTCCTCGCGGGCAATCTCCTCGGCGTTCAGCTGTGCCTCACCGAGGGAGGCGCCGGCGCTGGCCACCGCCGCCTGCGCGCCGGCGACGCGCCGCTCCAGCGCCCGGCGTTTGAAGTAGTGCCACAAGCGCGTGAGCTGCGAGCGCTCCGCTTCCAGCGCCGCAAGCTGCGCGCTGGCCTGCGCGTGCAGCACCTGGGCAGCGCGCAACTGGTCCTC
>DASWUP010000133.1:0-3508 GCA_036401635.1 Steroidobacteraceae bacterium | reverse complement strand
AGCGGGCGGCGAAGGCCTGACCGTGATAGAGCGCCTGCGCGGCGAGCTCACCGGCGTGGTTGACGCGCATGAGCGCCGCGCTGGCACGCCGTTCCGCCTCCGGCAGCGGGTCGGGCGGCCGGTCGGAGCGGCCCGGGACGGGCCGCGAGCCCCTCGCCGGCGCAAATACGGATCGCAGTCCACGGTCGAGGGCGGCGATGGCAGAGTCGAGAGGGCGACCGGACTCCATAACTAAGTGCTCTATTATAGGGGGCAATTGCCACACGCAAACCGTGGCTGGGGGCTGCCCGGCCCTTGAAGGAGCTGGCGAGTCCGGCGCCTTTGCATTGGTGCACCTGCTTGAGTACACTTCCCCGCCTTTTTTGGCCCCCACGCTTCGGTTTACGCCGACGCCGGGCCACCGCCACGAGTGACCTATGAAGACCGTATTTGCCAAGCCCGGTACCGTCCGCGGCGATTGGTTCATCGTCGACGCCAGCGACAAGACGCTCGGGCGGCTGGCCTCGCAGATTGCCCATCGCCTCAAGGGCAAGCACAAGGCTGATTACAGCCCTCACGTGGACATGGGCGACCACATCGTGGTGGTGAATGCGCAAAAGATCCGTGTCACCGGGCGCAAGCTCTCCGACAAGATCTACTACCACCATACCGGCCACATCGGCGGTATCAAGTCGATCGCTCTCGAGAAGCTCCTCAACGAGCACCCCGAGCGGGTCATCGAGTTCGCGGTCAAGGGTATGCTGCCCAAGAACCCCCTCGGCCGGCGCATGTTCAGGAAGCTGCACGTGTTTGCAGGCGGCGAGCATTCCCACAAGGCGCAGCAGCCTAAGCCGCTCGAGATTCAATAGGACCGTACATGCCAGCGACCCAGCAGAATCACTACGGCACCGGCCGGCGCAAGACCGCGACGGCGCGCGTGTACCTGAAGCCCGGCAGCGGGCGCATCACGGTGAACGACCGTTCGCTCGATGAGTTCTTCGGCCGCGAGACCGGTCGCATGATCGTGCGCCAGCCCCTGGAGGCAGTGAAGCTCATGGGCAGGTTCGATATCGCCGTCAAGGTCGGCGGCGGTGGCATCACCGGTCAGGCGGGCGCGATCCGTCACGGCATCACCCGCGCGCTCATCAAGTACGATGAGAGCCTGCGCAAGGCGCTGCGGGATGCAGGCTTCGTGACGCGCGATGCGCGCGAAGTGGAGCGCAAGAAGGTCGGACGTCGCAAGGCCCGCCGCGGGACGCAGTACTCGAAGCGTTAAGTTTTGAGGGCGGATCGGAGCACGCCGCCCCAAGTCGCCGCGCGATTGTGTATCCCGCCGCTTAACCGGGGCTAAGCGAAATCGAGCGTCTTGATTGACGGTGCATGCCGTTTAGGCATGATAAAGCTCGATTTCGTGGGTGGTCTTTGGGGGATCGTCTAGTGGTAGGACAACGGACTCTGACTCCGTTTACCTAGGTTCGAATCCTAGTCCCCCAGCCAATCAAGAGGCCCGTCGATCTGGCGGGCCTTTTTTCTGTGCGCCCGGCAGGACCGCTGAGGCGCGCGCGGCATATCAATCGGCACTCGCGACCGTGGGGCCTGAGCCGGAACGGCGGCTGTTGGAACGGCGTCTGAATGAGCTGTCCCCCGGGGCATGACAGCACGCCGATCCGGCGCGCCTCACTTGTCCACGATGATGATCGGATCGAGCAGCTTGGCGCCCATCCGGACCGTGTACTTGTAGGCCGGCGCCTCTGCCGTGACGTCCCGCAGCGTGCCCTTGAAGGCCTTGGTCGGCTGGAACACCGGTGGCTGAGGCTCCTTGAACGGCCACGCGCTGCCGCCGCCGAGCAACGTGAATGAGAGCGTAAATTCCTCGCCCTGGCTCACCCATTCGAGCTCGGTTCGCTGCGCAGCGCGCACGTGTCCGTCCTTGGGCGTACACAGGATCGTACCGTTCCTGATCTCGATGTTGGTTCTGATCGGTCTCATGGTCCGTTCTCCTTTGTCATCCGGCCGGTGCCTTGTCGGCCTGCGCAAGCACCTGCCGGAAGCGCGCGTTGCTGCGCCCTGTCGCGCGCAGGTGATTGCCTTCGCGAGGCACGCTGCCCTCGAGTATGTGGCGCACCCCGAGCGTCTGGGCGATGGTGCGAACGTCGGCGCGGGTCTTTGAACACAAACGCCGACGTGCGCGCGGCAACGCGCAGTCCCCGGATACGCGCCAGGCCTCGCGGACAACTCCTGCGCGAGACCGTCGCCGAGATACGCGTTGCCGCCAGCCGGGCTCATGTCGATGAGCGGCAGCACTGCTATGGTCCGGGGCGGCTGCACGAGCACCGAAGTGCGTGCATCCACGGCCGGTACCGTCGATGCCGGGTCTGTCGCGGCTGATGTGTTGCTTTCCATACCCGGCGCCATTCTCCGGGTGGGGGCTCACTGCGCGGGTGTTTCCCCCCGATCTTACGCCGGAACGCACCGCGACGCGCTGCCGGCCAGCCGCGACACCCGGCCCGACAGACCAGGTGGGTGCGCGTTCGGCGCTCACTTGTTGAGCTTGGCCGTCATGGTGGACTCTTGGTTCTTGCCGCTGTGCAGGGCGGTGAGCAGCGGGCTGTTCACTTTGGCGACGGCATCGGCGATCGCGGCCTGGTAGCAACTCCTCCATGCGTAAAAGCGGTCCACCCCGGCTGCGGGCTCGTCGCCCAGAAGGCAGGTGATCGACGTGAACGCGGCGGACCAGAACGATGAACGGTGAAACGATTTGGCAAAAGACCGCAGGCAAGGTCGGTGCGGGAGGTTGCCGCGCAGCGCCGCCAGGCGCTTTACGCCTGCGCAGGACGGACGCAGCCACGCGTGGCAGCCACGCGCGTGTGCTAGCGGGTCTGGACCCCCTGTGCGGTGCCGACCAGCAGCACGTCCGCGGGGCGCACCGCGAACAGTCCGACGCTCACCACGCCGGCGATCTGGTTCAGCTCACGCTCGAGCGCGACCGGGTCTGCGATGCGCAGGTCGTGAACGTCGAGGATGTGGTTGCCGTTGTCGGTAATGAATCCCTCGCGCCAGACCGGACGGCCGCCGCGCGCGCTGAGCTGTCGCGCCACCAGCGCGCGCGCCATGGGAATGACCTCGATCGGTAACGGGAAGCGACCGAGTGTAGTGACCATCTTGCTGTCATCGATGATGCACACGAAGCGCCGCGCGGCCGCGGCGATGATCTTCTCGCGGGTGAGGGCGCCGCCGCCGCCCTTGGTCAGATGCCGCACCGGGGTCGCCTCATCGGCGCCATCGACGAAAAGGTTGAGGTCGGCGAGCTCGTTCAGATCGACGAGCGCGACGCCCGCGGCGCGCAGGCGTGCGCTGCTTGCTTCCGAGCTCGACACGGCGCTGCGCACGCGACCGGGATTCGCAGCGAGGGCATCGATGAACAGCTCCACCGTGGAACCGGTGCCGACGCCGATTGGGACGCCGCTCGGCACCAGTTCCAGCGCCGCCAGCGCCGCGCGCCGCTTCTTTGCGTCACTCGTCATTATCG
>DASWUP010000132.1:0-6289 GCA_036401635.1 Steroidobacteraceae bacterium | reverse complement strand
TTCCAGGAGCGGGTGCGCGAGGAGTTCCGGCGCTTCTTCGCGCGCTCCGACAGCTTCGCGCTCGGCATCTGCAACGGCTGCCAGATGTTCGCGGCGCTGCGCAGCCTCATCCCGGGGACCCAGCACTGGCCGCGCTTCGTGAGGAACCGCAGCGAGCAGTACGAGGCGCGTTTCTCGCTGGTGCAGGTGCTGCGCTCACCGTCGGTGCTGCTGCAGGACATGGCGGGCTCGATTCTGCCCATTGCCGTGGCACACGGCGAAGGGCGCGCGGAGTTTGAATCCGCCGCCGCGGCCGAGGCTTGCGCAGCGAGCGGCCTGGTGAGTTTTCGCTACCTCAACCACGACCGCAGCGTCGCCACCACCTACCCCGGCAATCCCAGCGGCACGCCGTTTGGCATCGCGGCGCTGTCGAACGCCGGCGGCCGCGTGACCATCACCATGCCGCACCCGGAGCGCTCGTTCCGCTATGTGCAGAATTCCTGGCGACCGCGGGACGCCGGTGAATACAGCGGCTGGATGCGCCTGTTCCGCAATGCACGCCGCTTCGTGGACTGAAACCGGCCGCCGCAGATGCAGACGGCGCGAGACTTCAGCTCGCCGACGCCAGCGACTCAATGTTGGGGTTGGTCTCGTCGAGGAAGAAGCGCCGCACCATGATCGCCTGCTGCAGCTTGCCCTTGCGGACATAGGCTTCGTACAGCAGGTCCTTGACGACCTCGAGCATGATCCCGGCCTCGTAGCCGTCGAGCAGTGGCAGGGCAGAGCGCGCGTCGAGTTCCGCACCGAACAGCACGCTCTTCAACTTGGTGAAGATCTCCGGCGCGAGATCCGCGAGATCGCGCACCGCGTTGAGCTCATCGAACAGGCGCAGCCTGCCGGCCTCACCGAGGTCGGCAAACATAGCCTGCGCGGTACGGCGGCACATGGAGGCGAACGCGTTGAACGCGCCCTGCGAGAAGCAGGTGAGCGCTTCGCGGAACAGCAGCTCCACGTCTTCCGGGATGTAGGCGAAACTGAATCTCTCCCGCGCCCGCTCGACCTCGGTGAACTGCGGCGACAGCTCGATGCGTGCCGCGCCGTACATCCGCACCGTGAAGCGCAGGAAAATCGGCGCGTGGCACGCGTCGCACAGATATACGATGCCGACTTGGTTCGGCCGGTACAGCTGCAGGTCCTCGAAGCGCGGCACCGCGGTCGGGGTGATGTGAGCCACCGCCTGACAATGGGGGCACGTCACGACCAGGTTCTTCTCCAGGTCGTGGTGCAGATGGCTCGCTGAATCGATGTACAAGGACATTGCCGTGCGCAGCGGCTCGAGTTGTTGTGTGTGCCGCGTTACCTCCATGTTATCTTAGCGCGCGCCCGACTGCAGTTGTCTGCATGGTTTTGCCCACGTGTCCGGCGTTATGTCACAGGCGCCCGCTGCGTGCAAAGGCGAGGATGCGGTCGGCGAGCGTCGCGTACTCGCCGCTGAAGTGATGTCCCTTGCCGATTTGCTCGCGCGCGATGCCCGCTGCGGCCAACCCCGGACAGATCGAGTCGGTCTCGCCCCCGCCGTAGATGCACAGCACCGGCAGGTGCGCAAGCGCTGCCAGCTCTGGCCGGGTCGGCGGACCGCGGCCATCGCTTCCGACCCAGTCGGCGATGCGTACCTCGAACGATGCATTGGAGTCGATGCCCAGCAGGCTCACGCTCGCGACGCGCCGCTGCAGTTCCGGCGGCAGGCGGTTGACGACGAACGGCAGTACGTCCGCGCCGAACGAGTAACCGATGAGCAACACGCGCTGCTTGTTCCAGGAGGTGAGGTAGTGGCGCAGCACGCGCGCCACGTCCTGCGTGGTTGCCTCCGGCGTGCGCTCGGTCCAGAAATACTTCAGCGAGTTCAGTCCCACCGTCGGCACGCCGCTGGCTGCCAGGCGCGCGGCGAGCTCCTGATCGAGCCCGGCCCAGCCGCCGTCGCCGCTGAGCAGCAGAGCGAATTCGTCCGACACGCCGTCGGCGTGCACTTCGGTCAGCGGCAGGTCGTCGATGTCCGGCGCTCGCTGCGGCGGCGTTTCTGCGTGCGTGGTCAGCTGCGCGTAGGCGTCGCGAAACTGCGGCATCCAGTTGCGCTCGACCGCGAAGCCGTGACCGACGAGCGGCAGTTTCACGACCTGCGCGTGCGCCGCCTGCGCTGCGAACTCATCGACCGCGTGCGCGCTGCACACCTGGTCCTTCTGCCCCTGCAGGGCGATCCACGGCTGCCTGAGACTCGATGCGGGCTCGAATACCAGCTGGTGCTGCGGGTTCTGCCGGTAGTGAAGCCCTGCGCCCGCACACAAGGCTGCCCCTGCGAAGTCCTGCTCGGCGCAGAAACCGAGGCTGAGCGCGCCGGCGAACGTCCCGGGCGGTGATTGCACCAGCGTCGCGTAGACCACGGTCGCGCCGGAGGAGTAACCGATCAGCACCGGCACCTGGTACTCGCTCATGCCGATCTCTTTCTGCACCTGGTGGCTCAGGGCTTCGAAATCCGCGGCGATCATCTGGCAGGGTGCGCCGGCGCGCTGCGCCGAGCGCTTCAGGCTGCCGAGATATTCGCGGATGTCAGCGCCGATCACCACCGCGCCCATGTCGGTGAGGGCGCGCGCCATGCTGATGACGCCCAGCTGCCAGCCGCCATCACCGGAGATGAAAATCGCCACGCTCCGCGGCTTGCTGTCCGGAATGTAAACCTTGACGGTGCCGAAGCGGGCGGTGGGCAGGGCCGTGGAGTAGGTGTGGTCGGTGGCCTTGGCGCGCGGGCGCGCGCTGATCGGGGGTGCGGTGCTGGCAGCGGCGCTCACGGCAGCAGCGCACGCCGTGCCGGCGGCGAGCAGTGCGAGCGCGATGGCGCCGGCACACAGCGCGCCCGGACGGCGCCCGCGCGCGCGCAGCGATAGCTGTAGGATCATCTGGCGAACAACTCCTTCATGCCACCAGCGATCAGCACCGACACATCGACCAGCACCCGCGGCAGCGCGATGCCGCCGCGCGTCGCCAGGTAGCGCGGCTCCCAGATCGGATCGAACTTCGCCTTGTAGCGCCGCAGTCCTTCGAAGTTATAGAAGTGCTCGCCGTAGCGGAAGATGAAGTTGCCGACCCGGTGCCAGGTGGGCGCAAGCGGATGGGTTTCGAGGCCCGCCAACGGCGCCATGCCGAGATTGAACCAGCGATAGCCCCCCTCGCGTCCCCACAGCATCAGCTCGATGAACAGGTAGTCCATGGCGCCGCGCGGCGCCCGCGGATCAAAGCGCATGAGATCCACCGACAGCTCGGCCCGGGTTCCGGTGGTCCACAGGTTCGCGAATGCGGACACAATCCCTCCGGAGCGCACCACGGCGAGCGGGAACTGCCGCAGGTACTGCGGCGAGAACGCCCCCACGGAGAAGCGCTTCTCGCCGGTTGATTTGCTCGTGAGCCAGGCATCCGATATTCGCTGCAGTGCCGGCATGAGCGCCTCGACTCCTTGCGGCGGCACGACCTCGAAGGTGGCGCCCTCGCGCTGCGCGCGGCGATGCGCTTGCCGCAACTCCGCACGCTCAGCGCCCTCGAGCGAGAACTCGCCGAGCGGCACGCGCGCTTCCTCGCCGATCTTGAGCGCCGCAAGCCCCAGGTCCACATACAGCGCCAGCCACTGAGCGCCCACCTGGTAGAACACGGTCTGGCCGCCATGGTGATCGGAGATCTCGCGCAGTCGCCACACCAGCTCCTCCGCGCCGTCTCTCGAGCCCACCGGATCGCCGAGTGCGATCCAGCTGTGGCCCGCGATCTGGTACATCACGAAAGCATCGCCGGTGTCGCTGAACAGCAGGCGCTTGTCGCCGGTCAGCGCGGCGTTCGCCAGCGTGGCGTCCGAGCGCTCGATCAGCGCGCGTGCCCGCGCCAGTTCCTCGGCTCCGGCGACGGCGGGCTCGGGACGTGCCGGCCGCAGCATGTTGAGCAGCACATAGGCGCTGCCCAGCACGATCACCGCCAGTGAGGCGCGCAGCATGCGCGGCGCGTTACCGTGCAGCTCGAAGGTCCACCACAGCTGGTCCGAGTAGCTGACGTGGCGGTGCGAGACGACGCCGATCCACACCACCATGACGATCACGCCGGCGATGCTCACCACCCACATCGGCGTGAAGCGCTCCGAGAGAATCGCAGTAGGGCGGTAGAAGGCGCGGCGGCCGAGCATGAGCACGCCGAGGACCAGGGCGAGCAGAATCGCCTCCTCGAAATCGAGCCCCTTCAGAAGCGAAGCCACGATGCCCGCGATCAGCAACCACACCGAAAGGTGATAGGCAGCCTGCAGGCGGCGGAACAGCGCGCGCGCCAGCACCAGCAGCCCCAGGCCCACGAGGCTGGCGCCGAGGTGCGACGCCTCCAGCACCGCGAGCGGCAGGAACCTATCGAGGAACTCGAGCCGCTCCTCGAGCGCCGGCGTGGCACCGGATAACAGCAACAGCGCCCCGGCGAGGAACGTGAGGGCGCCGGCGATCTGCGGCACCACCGGTGCGATGTAGATGCTCGCCAGCTCCTGCGCCCGTGCGAGCGCTGAGCGCTGCGCCGACAGTTCCTTGCAGCCGAACAGCAGCGCCCCGAACACCAGCGGCACCAGGTAATACACCCCGCGGTACGCGAGCAACGAGCCGAGCAGCGCCTCGGCGGGCACGCCCGGCAGGGCGAGCAGCATCACCGCCTCGAAAACGCCTACCCCGCCGGGCACGTGACTCACGATGCCGGCGATCACCGCGGCCGCATACACAGCGAGGAAGGTGAGTAAGCCGATGTGCGCCTGCGGCGGCAGCAACCACCACAGCACCGCGGAGGACAGCGACAGGTCCATGACCGAGAGCCCGATCTGCGTAAGGCCAATCGCAGCGCCCGGGGCGCGCAGCGCCCAACCGCGGATCTCGAGCCTGCCGCGCGCCAGAGACGCCCACAGCGCATACGCAATCACCGCGCCGAGCAGCAGCGCCCCCACCAGCACCGACCAGTTCTGATGCAGGTGCAGCACCCTGGCGGCGCGCACCGGCTCGAAGAACAGCGACAGGCCGAAGACCGTCGCCAGTCCGATTCCCAGCGACAGACTGCAGAATGCCGAGATGGTCGCCACTTCGATGGCGGTAATGCCGGCGGACGCGTACAGCCGGAAGCGGATCGCCGCGCCGGTAAAGGCGGCGAACCCGAGCGTGTGCCCGAACGAGTAGGCGATGAACGAGGTGAACAGGATGCGTGAGTACGGAATCGCCCGGCGCAGGTAGCGCAGCGCCAGCACTTCGTAAGTGGTCAGCAGCCAGTAGCTGAACGCGGTGAACCCGAGTGCGGCCAGCACCTGCCTGCGCGGGATGGCGTGCAGGTGCTCGAATACGCGTCTGATGTGCAGCCGCGCCAGCTCGTGGTGCAGCACCAACACCACGGCTGCAAACACCAGCAGCACCGCGAGCGGTCCCACCCAGCGCCACAGCGTGTGCTCTTCGCGAGCTTGCGTAGGCGTCCCTTCAGCGCGTCAGCGGCTTGTACCTGATGCGATGCGGTTGCGCGGCGTCTTCGCCCTTGCGCCGCCTGTAGTCCTCGACGTACTCCTGGTAATTGCCCTGGAACCACAGCACCTGCGAGTCACCCTCGAAGGCAAGGATGTGGGTCGCGATGCGGTCGAGGAACCAGCGGTCGTGGGAGATCACCACCGCACAGCCGGGAAAGTTCAGCAACGCCTCCTCGAGCGCGCGCAGCGTCTCCACGTCAAGATCGTTGGTGGGTTCATCCAGCAGCAGCACATTGCCGCCGGAGCGCACCACCTTGGCGAGGTGCACACGGTTGCGTTCCCCGCCGGAGAGCTCGCCGATCAGCTGCTGTTGCTGCGCGCCCCTGAAGTTGAAGCGTCCCACATAGCCGCGCGAGGGCGTCTCATAAGTGCCCACCTTGATGATGTCGAGCCCGCCGGAAATCTCCTGCCACACGGTCTTCCTGTCATCGAGCGCCTGGCGCGACTGGTCGACGTACGCGAGGCGCACGCTCGCACCCAAGCGGATCTCGCCGGCGTCGGGCTTCTCGGCGCCGGTAAGCATGCGGAACAGGGTGGTCTTGCCGGCGCCATTGGCGCCGATAATGCCGACGATGCCGCCGCGCGGCAGGCTGAAGGCGAGGTTATCGATGAGCAGCCGCTCGCCGTAGCCTTTGCGCAGGCCCTGCACCGCGATCACCAGATCCCCGAGCCGTTCCCCGGGCGGAATGTAGATCTCGTTGGTTTCGTTGCGCTCCTGGAATTCGCGCGAGGCGAGTTCCTCGT
>DASWUP010000131.1:0-5819 GCA_036401635.1 Steroidobacteraceae bacterium | reverse complement strand
GCTGCCTCGTGCCGCGGCGATCGCGCCGCTGAGCGAGCCGGCCGCCGCGATATGGTTTTCCTTGATGAGCACCCGGTCGTACAGCCCCATGCGGTGATTGTCGCCCCCGCCGCAGCGTACCGCGTACTTCTGTGCGCTGCGCAGTCCGGGGAGGGTCTTGCGCGTGTCGAGAATCCGGCACCCCGTGCCTACGACCGCGTCCGCGAAGCGGCGCGTGGCGGTCGCGGTCCCCGACAGCAGCTGCAGGAAGTTGAGCGCGGTGCGCTCACCGGTGAGCACCGCACGCGCAGGACCTGAGATCTCGAAGATCACCTGGTGGGCCGCGAGGGGCTCGCCGTCGGCGGCGTGCCAGGTGAGGCGCACCCGCGGGTCCAGACGCCGGAAGGTTTCCTCCACCCATGCGCGCCCGCACAGGATCGCCGCCTCGCGCGTGATGACGCTGCCGCGCACGCTCTGGCCCGCGGGCACGAGGGCCGCGGTCACATCGCCGCTGCCGATATCCTCGCGCAGCGCCGCGTCGACCTGGGTACCGAGATCGGCGGGCAGCTCGGGCACTAAGGAAGGAACGGCAGGCCGTGGCTGGCCGCAGCCATGCACATGAGCATGGGGATCGACAGCACGAAGTTCACGCGTGAGGCCGTGCCGGCCACTTTGCGCGCGCGCGCCTTCTGCTCGTCGGTGGCGGCGACAATGCCGAGGATCTTCTTCTGGTTCGGCCAGATCAGTCCCCAGACGTTGAGCAGCATGATGGTGCCGAGCCACGCGCCGATGCCAATGATCAGAAAGTAGTGCGTCGGATCATCAAGGCCTGCCCCGAGGGTGAAGGCGCCGACGAACTTCGGCCCCAGCAGCCACGCCCCGCCCAGCCAGGTCGCCAACGCACCCCAGCGGAACCAGAACAACGCCCGCGGGGCGACGTACTTGGTGATGCCGGCGCCGCCCGGGCCACCCTTGTCGGCAGCGGCATCCGCCAGGGCCGGAGTCTGGGCAACGTTGAAGTAGTACAGCAGCCCGATCCAGAACACGCCGGCGACTACGTGAAACCAGCGCGCCAGCCCGAGCGGGTTGAAGTGAAAGCCGCCGATCAGCAGCGTCAGCAGCAGCGCGATGACGATGCCGAGAATCAGAGAGTGGCGGTGGTTGTTGAGGGGATTCATGGCTTTAAATCTCCAAGTTCTTGTTTCTGTTAGACTGTGGGATCTTGGGGGCGTTTGAAGAATAGGCGAGGCACCCCCATAATTCAACGCAGGCTCGAGTGAGGGCTGATGCGGTTTGAACCCACGGCAGCGCAGCTCGAGGAGCGTCCGCCGTCCCCGTGCATCAACGTCTGCTCCCTCGATGCGCAGGGGTTGTGCGTCGGCTGTCTGCGCACCGGGGAAGAGATCGGACGCTGGCTGTCCATGAGCGTGGCCGAGCAATGGCGTCTGCTCGCGGAGCTTGCCGAGCGGCGAAAACTGAAGAGGTAGTTTGCAATGGATGTCACGGAGAGGATCAAGGCGGAACTGGGCTCGAGCCCGGTCGTGCTGTTCATGAAGGGCACGCCGGACTTTCCGCAATGCGGCTTTTCGGCGCAGACGGTCGCCGCGCTGCGCGCCGTGGGCGCCGAGTTCAGATACGTCAATATTTTCGAAGAGCCGGAAATACGTGAGGCGCTCAAGCGCTTCTCCAACTGGCCCACTTACCCGCAGCTGTACATCAAGGGCGAGCTGATCGGCGGCTGCGACATCGCGCTCGAGATGTACAAGAGCGGCGAACTGAAGAAACTCCTCGCCGAGATCGGCGCCACCAGCTGAGGCCGGGCTGACTACGGCGGCGGAAAGTCCGCCTCCAACGGCGGCTCCTCGGCGCCCGGCTCGGCCGCCACGCTCAACCATCCAAGTTCGCGCGCCCGCTCCTCGGCGGCCTGGTGGCTGTCGCGCAGACGGTTGCACACCAGACAGAAGATATCGGCGCTGCGCTGCGCGTCGTAGCGGGCGTCATGGGCGCTGCCTGCGTCCCACTCCAGTCCTGCCACGGTTACCGCCTTGGCGAGCACGGTCTGCCCGAGTGCCGCGCCGGCAAGCGTCGCGGTGTCGAAGCACGAGAACGGATGAAACGGATTGCGCTTCACCCGCGCGCGCGCGACGGCGGCGTTCAGGAAGCCCAGATCGAAGGCGGCGTTGTGGCCAACCAGGATCGCACGGCGGCAGCCGTAGGCACGCACCGCGTGGCGAATCTCCCGGAAGACTCTCTGCAGAGCGTCACGCTCCGGCAGCGCCGGACGCAGCGGATGAAACGGATCGATGCCGGTGATCGACAGGGCCGCGGGATCCAGCCGTCCGCCCTCGAATGGCTGGACGTGGAAGTTATGGGTCGCGCCGCGTTTCAGCATGCCGTCGCTGTCCATGTCGATGAACACCGCCGCGATCTCGAGCAGCGCGTCGGTGGCGGCGTGAAAGCCCCCGGTTTCCACGTCGATTGCCACCGGCAGATAACCGCGGAAACGCCGCACCATGAGCGCCACCGCCGCCGCCGGCGGTGCGAGAGCCTCAGGCAGTGCCTCGCTCATGGCGCAAGCCCGCGCTTCAGGGCGCGAGACGCCAGGCGATGCGCTCGGCGCAGCGCAGCGGCACGAGCTCATCGGTGCCGAACGGATAGCGTGCCGGCACTTCCCAGGGCTCCTTCACCAGGGTGATTGTTGCGCTGTTACGCGCCAGGCCATAGAAGTCGGCACCATGGAAGGAGGCGAACGCCTCGAGCCGCTCGAGCGCGCCGGCCGCCTCGAAGGCCTCCGCGTACAACTCGATGCCGGCGTGCGCGCAGAAGATACCGGCACAGCCGCGCGCGGCTTCCTTGGCATGGCGCGCATGCGGCGCGCTGTCGGTACCGAGAAACAGACGCGGGCTGCCGCCCGCCACGGCGCGCAGCAGCGCCGTGCGGTGGGCCTCCGCCTTGAGCACCGGCAGGCAGTAGTGGTGCGGGCGCACGCCGCCGGCGAACAGCGCGTTGCGGTTCATCAGCAGGTGCTGCGGGGTCACGGTTGCGGCGATCCCGGCGCGCGCGCTGAGCACGAAGTCCACCGCGGCGCTGGTGGTGATGTGCTCGAACACGATGCGCAATTGGCGGTGCCGCTCCGCCAGCGGCGCGAGCACCGCATCGATGAACACGGCTTCCCGGTCGAACACGTCGACCGCGGGGTCGGTGACCTCGCCGTGCACCTGCAGCACCATGCCGAGCTCGGCCATGCGCGCCAGCACCGCGTCGATGCGTCGCACGTCGGTGACGGCGGCCTCGGAATGCGTGGTGGCGCCGGCGGGATAGAGCTTGCAGCCCAGCACGCAGCCGCTCGCCTGAGCGCGTTCTACCTCGGCCGCGACGGTGGTGTCGGTCAGATACAGCGTCATCAGCGGCTCGAACTTCACCGCCGGCGGCAACGCCGCCAGGATGCGGCGGCGGTAGGCGAGCGCGGCTTCCGTGGTCGTGACCGGCGGTGTGAGGTTCGGCATCACGATGGCGCGCGCGAAGCGCGCGGCGGAGAATGGCAGCACCGCGTGCAGGGCCGCGCCATCGCGCAGATGCAGATGCCAGTCATCGGGGCGGCGAATGACGAGCGCGGAAGCTGTGGCACTCACTTGCTTTACCTGTCGCTGCTCGCCATGATTACTCATTCTATCGCGAGCCGGCACAACACGCGCGCGACGATACTCGCGACCATCGCATGACCGAACCGCCGAAGCTGGAAGACCTCGATCCCGTTGAAACGCGGGAGTGGCTCGAATCGATCGATTCGGTGCTCAAGACGCACGGCGCGGAGCGCGCGCACTTCCTGCTCGAGCGGCTCATCGACTACACGCGCCGCAGCGGCGCCTACCTGCCGTTCAAGCCCAACACCGCCTACGTCAACAGCATTCCCACCGGGCGCGAACCGGAGTATCCGGGCAACCGTGCGCTCGAGCGGCGTATCGAGGCCTACATCCGCTGGAACGCGCTGGCGATGGTGCTGCAGGCCAACCGCGTCTCCTCCGAGTACGGCGGCCACCTCTCGAGCTACGCTTCATCGGCGACCTTGTACGAAGTGGGTTTCAACCACTTTTGGCGCGCAGCCTCCGAGCAGCACCCCGGTGACATGGTGTTCGTGCAGGGACATTCCTCGCCCGGCATTTACGCGCGCGCCTATCTCGAAGGACGCCTCAACGAGGAGCAGCTGCGCCACTTCCGCCAGGAAGCGGGCGGCCCGGGTGTGGGCCTGTCGTCCTATCCACACCCCTGGCTGATGCCTGACTTCTGGCAGTTCCCGACGGTGTCGATGGGCCTAGGTCCCATGATGGCGATTTTCCAGGCACGCTTCACCCGTTACCTGGAGCATCGCGGCCTGGTGAAACCATCGGATCAGAAGGTGTGGGCATTCCTCGGCGACGGGGAGATGGATGAGCCGGAGTCGATGGGCGCGCTCACCATGCCGGTGCGCGAGGGACTCGACAACCTGATCTTCGTCATCAACTGCAACCTGCAGCGCCTCGATGGTCCGGTGCGCGGTAACGGCAAGATTATCCAGGAGCTCGAGGCCGCCTTTCTCGGCGCCGGCTGGAACGTCATCAAGGTCCTGTGGGGCTCGCGCTGGGATCCGCTGCTGGCGCGCGACCATCAGGGCCTGCTGCGCCGGGTGATGGAGGAGTGCGTCGACGGCGAGTACCAGAACTTCAAGGCCAAGGGCGGGGCGTACACGCGCGAACATTTTTTCGGCAAGTACCCCGAGCTCAAGGCAATGGTCGCCAACATGTCCGACGACGAAATCTGGCGCCTGAATCGCGGCGGCCACGACCCGCGCAAGGTGTACGCAGCCTACACCGCGGCCAGCAACCACAAGGGGCAGCCGACCGTCATTCTGGCGAAGACCGTTAAGGGCTTCGGCCTCGGCAAGGGCGGCGAGGGGCAGATGATCGCCCACCAGCAGAAGAAACTCTCCGAGGAGGACCTGCGTACGTTCCGCGACCGCTTCAACATCCCGGTCTCCGACCAGGACATCGCGGGCCTGCCGTTCCGCAAGCCCGAGGAGCTGACGGAGGAGGCGCGCTACCTGCACGAGCGACGCGCGGCGCTCGGGGGGTTCCTGCCGAGCCGACGCCGCACCGCGCCGCCGCTCGTCATACCGCCGCTGGAAGCCTTCGCCCCGCTCCTCGAGGGCACCGGCGAGCGCGAGATCTCGACCACCATGGCGTTCGTGCGCGCGCTCGGGATCCTCCTCAAGGACAAGAACATCGGTCGCAACATCGTGCCGATCGTGCCGGATGAGGCGCGCACCTTCGGCATGGAGGGACTGTTCCGCCAGATCGGCATCTACTCCTCCATCGGCCAGCTGTATACGCCGCAGGACGCGGAGACGCTCATGTCCTACCGCGAGGACAAGAAGGGGCAGATGATCGAGGAGGGCATCAACGAGGCCGGATCGCTGTGCTCGTGGATGGCTGCCGGCACCGCCTACAGCAACCACGGCATCAACATGGTGCCGTTCTACATCTTCTACTCGATGTTCGGCTTTCAGCGCGTCGGGGATTTCATCTGGGCGTCCGGCGACATTCAGGCGCGCGGCTTCCTGCTCGGAGCCACCGCCGGGCGCACCACCCTGGCCGGGGAGGGGCTGCAGCACCAGGACGGTCACAGCCAGCTCATCGCGTCCACCGTGCCGAACTGCCTCGCCTTCGATCCGGCATACGCGTACGAGCTTGCCGTCATCATTCACGACGGCCTGCGCCGCATGTACGCCGAGCAGGAAAACATTTTCTACTACATCACGCTGATGAATGAGAACTACGCGCAGCCGGCGATGCCACCGGGCGTGG
>DASWUP010000130.1:0-5793 GCA_036401635.1 Steroidobacteraceae bacterium | reverse complement strand
ACACAAAGTCCGGTTGCGTCCCGATTCCCGTAATCCCGTAGAGCGCGACCGGCGCCGTGTGTCCGCTGGCCTCGAGGCGCGCATCGAGAACCTTCTCCACCCTGATCTCGCCCGCCGGCAGGGCGGCGATCCTGCCCTGCGGCCGTTGCATCGCGGCCCGGGCGATCAGCGCGGGCACTTCAAAGGTGTTATCGATGGGCACATACAGCGCTGCTGCTGCCGCTAGCGTCGCGGTGCCGTGATCGGCCAGGGAGCGCCACTGCGCAGTGTTCCCGTGTCGCGTAAAACTCTCGTTGATAGGCGCGCCGAAAGTCGATTTGCCGCTGACCTGGAACGACGCCAGCGTGCCGTCGGCCGCGAGCTTCAGGCGCTCCTTCAGATCCGGACCGCGGCCGTTGATGCGGTAGCTCATCGCCACATCGATGCGGCCATCGGGGCGCACCGTCGTGACCTGCGAGCCACCGGGACGACCGTCGAAAATGACGGTGTAACGGGTGGTCGTATCGGCGAGCGCCGCGGTCGAAACCAACACGGCGGCCAGGGCAGCTATGGTTCGCATGCGTGTCCTTATCAAGCTCAGCGCGGCGCCAGAGCAGCGGCGCGCTGCTCGGCCTCCGCGGCCTCCGGATCCCGGCCGCGCAAGCGCAGCGAGTCGGCGATCAGGTGCCAGGCAGCGGCCTGGGCGCCGCCGTCTCCGGTAGCGAGCGACAGCGCCTTGCGGCCCATGGCATCGGCCTGCGAGCCGTTATTTTCGCCGAGCCGCACGCGGCCGAGCTCGATCCACAGCAGTGGATTGTCCGGCTCGATGCGCAGTGCGCGCTCGAGCGTCACGGCCGCCTGGCCGTAATCGCCGCCGCCGGCCTGCGTGTGAGCCTGCGTGACCAGCGCGCTGGCGGCAGGGCCGAGGTGAAACTGCCGCGGCGCCGGGGCCGCAGGTCGCTCCGGCGGCAGCGGCGCAGGTTGCGCGGGGAGCGGGGGCGAGGGTTGCGGGGTGGCGGAAGGTGACGGACCCGGAGCGCGCAGCGCGCAGGCGGACACGCTGGCGGCGATGACGATGCTCAACAGCGTGCGGGCAGGCAGGTAGCTCATGATAAACCGCCCTCAATGCACGAGGCCGCGCAGCCACTGCTGTGCGCGATCCACTATGGTACTGACAGGATTGCCATTGTCGGGCAAGCCGCAACCGGGCTTCGCCGGCAGCGCGACCCCGCCTGGCACGGCGACGGCCACGATGTCGTCCGAACAACCCGGCACGACCCGGAGGCCCGTCGGATACTCGATGTGTATCTCCGCGAGGGTCTCCGGCATCGGTGCCTCCCAGGAGCTCGTGCCCAGTCCGGCCATGACGTGCGTCCACACCGGTAACGCGCCGGCGGAGCCGGTAAATCCCGTAGGCTCATTGTCGTCGTACCCCACCCACACCACCGCAAGGTGACTGCCGGAGAAGCCGGCAAACCAACTGTCGCGGAAATCCGACGAGGTGCCGGACTTCCCGGCCACCACCAGGCTCGCGGGCAGCAGCGCGCGCGCGGAACGGCCGGTGCCGCGGTCCATCACCTGCACCAGCATGCGATCGAGCTGATAGACCACTTCCGGGGACGCCACCTGGGTCACTTCCAGGGGAAAGGCCTTGAGCGCTTTGCCGTCGGCACTGATGAGGGCATGTACCGCGCGCAGCGGATTGCGAAAGCCGCCGTTGGCGAGTCCGTTGAACAGTTGCGCCGCCTCGAGCGGCGTCACATTAACCGCGCCAAGCAGCATGGCCGGCACCTGCGCGGGGGGCTGTGACAGTCCGAAGCGCTCGAGGGTCTGCGCGACTTTTGGCAGACCCACATCCAGCCCCACACCGACGGTGGCGAGATTGAGCGACTCGGCGAGCGCGCGCACCACCGGCACCGGACCATACGTCTGCCGCGTGAAGTTTTCCGGCCGCCAGTGCGTGCCGTTCACCAGCTTCACGTCGATGGGCGCGTCCTGCACCACGGTGGCGGCGTTGTAGCGTCCGCTCTCGAGCGCCGTGAGATAGATAAACGGCTTCACCAGCGAGCCCATCGAGCGGCGCGCGTCCAGAGCGCGGTCAAAGCCGTCGTAACCGACGTTGCGCCCGCCGACGATGGCGATCACGTCGCCGCTTTGCGGCGAGGTGACGACGACGGCACCTTCGAGCGGCGTCCTGGCATGCTTGCGCACGCGATCGAGGCGCGTGAGCTCGTGTTCGAGTGCCTGCTCGGCCTGCTCCTGGGCGCGCGGATCGAGGCTGGTGTAAATGCGCAGGCCCGCCTTGGTGAGGTCCTCATCGTGATAGTCGCGCCGCAGGGTGCGGCGCACGAAGTCGAGGTATGCGGGGTAATACGCGCCCGAGGGCCGGCTGGTGACGCCGAGCGGCCACTGCGCGGCCGCACTCGCCTCCTGCGCTGAGACGATGCGCTGCTCAGCCATGACCTTCAGGACCAGGTCGCGCCGCAGACGCGCGCGCTCGGGGTGACGCCGCGGCTCGTAGTAGGAGGGCCCGCGGACCACCGCCACCAGCAGCGCCACTTCCGAGAGGTCGAGCTCCACGAGCGGCTTGCCAAAATAGAACTGGCTGGCGAGGCCAAAGCCGTGGATCGCACGGTCGCCGTCCTGACCCAGGAAGATCTCATTGATGTACGCGTTCATGAGATCGGCCTTGGTGAAGTGCGCGTCCAGCGCCATCGCCATGATCGCCTCACGGAGCTTGCGCGACAGTGTCTGGCGCGTACTGAGAAAGTAGCTGCGCACCAGCTGCTGGGTGAGGGTGCTGGCGCCCTGCTCGATCTGGCGGGCACGCACGTCGACCCACAGCGCGCGCAGCATCGCGAGCGGGTCGACGCCGTAGTGGCTGTCGAACTTGCGGTCCTCGAGCGCCTTGAGCGCCGCGGGCAGGAGCGTGGGCACCTCCTGCGGCGTGACGATGATGCGATCCTCGCCGTGGATCGGGAAAATGCTGCCGATGAGCAGCGGTTCCAGCCGCAGCACCGGCACGTCACCGCCGGCGCTGTCGCGCAGGCTCGTGAGCCCCTTGGGGCCGGCGACGATGCTGAGGAGTGCGGCGTTGCGCCTCTCGTCCGCGAAGCGCGCCGGCCGCAGCGCGACGTCGAAGCGAGCGCCCTGCACGCGGTAGGTGCCGGGTCGGTCAAGCTGATCGGCGCGGCGATAATGCAGGCGTTGCAGCTGCTGCTCCAGCTCCGCCGCCGACAGGGTGAGTCCCGCGTACAGCTCGAGCGGCGCCGCATACACCTGCGCGGGCACGGTCCAGCGGCGGCCCTCGAATTGCCTGGTCACCAGGCGATCCAGATACAGAACATAGAGGGCGCCGGCCAGCACCGCCGCCCCCAGAGCGAGGAGCACGATGCGCTTCAGATGAACAGCTCCGCGGCCGGAGTACGCAGGTTGTAATGCGAGCTCATCGCGTGTCCGTAGGCGCCGGCGTTGGCGATGATCAGCACGTCCCCTTCACGGGTCACCGGCAGCAGGCGATCGTGCCCGAGGACGTCCGCGCTCTCGCAGATGGGTCCGACGATGTTGACGAGCTCGGTGGCAGGATCATCCGCGCGAGTGAGGTTGGCGATCTCGTGGTATGCGCCATAGAGCGCCGGACGGATGAGAGAGTTCATGCCGGTCGTCACGCCCACGAAGCGCACCCCGCCCTTGGCCTTCAGTTGCGTCACGCGCGCTAACAGCACGCCGGCCGCTGCCACCAGGTAGCGTCCGGGTTCGAGCCACACCTCGAGCTGCGGATGCTCGGCGCGCACCGCCAGCAGCAGCGTGTCGAGCTTGCCGAGATCAACGCCCGGATGATCGGGACGCTCGGGCACTCCCAGACCGCCGCCGACGTCGATCACGCGCAGCTCCGCGAAGTCGTGTGCCGCCCCGGCGAGCAGCCGTGCCGTATGCTCCCAGCTGGTCACATCGAACACGCCGCTCCCCACGTGCGCCTGCAGGCCCACGATCCGCACACCGGCCTCCTGCGCCTGGCGCGCGAACTCGCCCAGCTCGGTAAGCGGCACGCCGAATTTCGAGCGGCTCCCGGCGGTACGCACGTGCGTGTGGTGGCCGCGGCCGACGCCGGTGTCGACGCGCACGAAGATGTCATGGTTGCGGAACAGCTGTGGCCACGCTGCCAGCGCGTAACCGTTGTCGACCGTGACGCGCACCCCGCGTGTCAGGGCCCAGGCGTACTCGGCGCGTGGTGCGAAGTTCGGCGTATAGAGAATGCGCTGTGGGTCGAGATCGGGAAACAGCTCAAGTACCCGTTCGACTTCACCCCGTGAGACGCATTCAAACTCGATGCCCTCGGCGCGCAGCGTGCGCAACACCTGCGGGTGCGGATTGGCCTTCATGGAGTAATGCACCCGCGCGAGCGCGGCGAGCCTGCGCAACGCCTGGGCGGCGCCGCGCACCGCCTCCAGGTCATAAACGAAAGCCGCCTCATGCTCCCCGAGCGCGCCGAGCAGCTGCGTGCGCTTGGCGCGCCACCAGGGCGCGGTGGCGCTGGTGAGGTCCTTCGGCCCCGAGAACAGCTGCTGCCAGGTCGGACCCAGGACCTTGTCGCCCGGCACCGGGCGGATGAGCAGTTCGTGGAGCTGCCCGACCAGACGATCGCCCTGGTCTTCGTCGACCACAAAAGTGAAATTCAGATCGTTGGCCGCCTGGCTGACCAGATAGATCTTCTGTTCCTCGAAGAATTCGAAGGCGCCTCCGAGCTGGTGCAGGATGCCGCGGATGTTGCGCCCCACGAGGCTCACCGAGGCGCACGGTCCGATCACCTGCACGCGGCACAGGCGCGACAGATCGCCGACCAGCTCGGCGACCCGCGTGTTATCGAGCGTGTTGGCCGCCGGGTCCAGCGACACGGTGACGTTGGTCTCGGAAGTCGACACCAGATCCACCGACATGCCGTGCTGCTTGAACACCTGGAAGGCATCGGCCAGAAATCCCACCTGGTGCCACATGCCGGGGCTTTCCAGCGAAATGAGCGTGATGCCTTTCCTGGTGCAGACCGCCTTCACCTGCGCGCCGCCGTCGCTGCTCTCGGCGCTCAGCACCGTGCCTTCCAGATCCGGCGCCTGGGTCGCGTACACGTGCACGGGAATGCGGTACTGCCGCGCCGGCAGAATGCAGCGCGGGTGCAGGACCTTGGCGCCGCTGGTGGCGATTTCCTGCGCCTCGTCGTAGTGCAGCGCGCGCAGCAGGCGCGCGGTGGGCGTGGCGCGCGGGTTGGCGCTGAACATGCCCGGCACGTCGGTCCAGATTTCCAGCCGCTGGGCACGCAGCTTGGCGGCAAGGTAGGCCGCCGAGGTATCCGAGCCGCCGCGCCCGAGCAGCACGGTGTTGCCGTCGTCATCGCTGGCGATGAAGCCCTGGGTGATAACCACGGGGGCGAGCGCCTGCAGCTGCTCCTCGAGCGCCGCGTCGGGCGCGAAACCGCACACCGCCGACAGCACACTCGCCTTGGCGGAGGCGCCACGGCGCTCTTCGGCGCGCAGCATGGTGCGCGCATCGGCCCACGCCACTTCGAGCCCGCGTGCGCGCAGGAAGCGCGCGCCGATTTGCGTGGCCATCAGCTCGCCGCTGGCCAGAACGCGTGCGCGCGTGCGGTCGCTCACTTCATGCACCAGCGCAACCCCGGCGGTGATCTCGCGCAGTTGCGCCAGGTGCCGTTCGACTTCCTCCCCGAGCGCGATGCCCAACTCTGCCGCCAGGTGCCGGTGGCGTTCCTCGATGGCGCGCAACTCCTCCTCCTGCGCCTCACCGGTGGCGGCGTCCAGGAGT
>DASWUP010000129.1:0-5876 GCA_036401635.1 Steroidobacteraceae bacterium | reverse complement strand
GCGCGGGAATGCCGAGCAGCTGAATCTATCGGCCTCCCTTATCAATCTCGGCGGGACGGCCACCAAGGGCATCGGCTATGACACGAGCGCCAAGTACATCATCCCGGAGTTCGCGCATCGCGACCAGTCGCTGCAGTTTGCGGTCGGCGCCATCAAGCAGTCGCTGCGGGCGTACGACCAAACGGCGGAAACCTCAGGAGTAACGCTGAGCCGTAAGATATCCGACATCTGGAGCGCGAGCATCGGGATCTCCGCAGTGCATGAGACCATTGCTCAGGAAACCACGACGCATGTTTACACCCTGTTCGCGCTGCCGCTTGGCATTCTCTATGACTCCACGGGCCGCCCCTCGCCGCTGCTCGATGCGAGCCATGGCCTGCGCGCCTCGCTCAGCATCGCCCCGACCCTCTCGCGCGGCCAGCCGAACGCGACCTTCTTCGTCACGCAGGCCGGCATCACCACCTATCTCGATCTGCGGCGGTTGTTCCGCACCGGCCCGGGACGCAGCGTGCTTGCGCTGCGAGCGCTCGGCGCAAGCGCACCGGGTGCCACCGAGTTCGATGAAACCATCGGGGGCCAGCAGGTTCGTGTCCCCGCTATGCCGCCCGATCAGCGCTTTTATGCCGGTGGCAGCGGCACCGTGCGCGGCTATCGCTACCAGTCCGTCGGACCGCAATTCCCCGACGGCAATCCCGTGGGCGGCACGGCGATGACCGCGGTCAACGTCGAGTTCCGGCAACGTATCGGCACCAGCTTCGGGACTGCGGTCTTCGCCGATGCCGGCGACGTGAGCGAGAGGTTGAGCCCGTTGTCTGGCCTGCTTCACAGCCGGCGCTGCAGCTTCGGCACGGCCTCGCAAGGTACGGCGTCCTCGCAAAATGCGACCACCTGCTGGGCGGTCGGCGTGGGCGTCGGCGCGCGTTACTACACGCCGATCGGTCCGATACGGCTTGATCTTGCGGTGCCGACCTACCGTCGCCGCAACGACGACCGCTTCGAGGTTTACATCGGCCTCGGGCAGGCGTTCTGATGCGTCGCCTGTTGCGAATCGGCGCCTGGACCGCCGGCTCGGTGTTGCTGCTCATCGTGGCACTCGCCGCAGCAGTCCTCGTCGCGGGCAACACCGCGGGCGGGCGCGCCGTGATCGAGCGGGGGATCGGCCGGCTCACGGACGACCATGTGCGCCTCTCGGGTCTGTCTGGCTCTTTTCCGGCGCACATCGACCTCGAGCAACTGCAGCTGAGCGACGAAGGTGGCACCTGGCTCACCGCCGAGCGCCTCTCGCTGCACTGGTCGCCCGTTGCGCTCCTGGCACGGCATGTGAAGGTCGGGGACCTGCGGATCGCGCGACTCGATATCGAACGTCGGCCGCAAAGTGAGCCCTCTCAAAAAGGCGGCACGAGTCTGCCCCGCATCGATGTGCAGCGACTCTCGATCGACACATTGGAGCTTGGCCCGCAGCTCGCCGGAGCCCGCGCATCGCTTTCCGTGCAAGGCACGGCGCACCTGATATCGCTCGAGGACGCGGCCGCCACCGTCAGCGCACGCCGCACCGACGACGCTCACGGCGGCGACTACCAGCTCACGTTGCGCTTCGATCCCTCGCGCATGGATGCGAGCCTGAAAATCGAGGAGCCGGCCGGCGGCGCACTCGAGAACGTGCTGGGGTACCCGGGCCTGGGGGCACTGTCGGTCGTGGCGCAGCTGAGTGGGCCGCGCAGCGCGGAGCGCGTTCAGGTCACCGCTCGGGCGGGAGCACTGCGTGCTGGTGTGCAGGGCAGCATCGATCTCGGCGCACAGTCCGCGGATCTCACCTACAGCCTGGACGCCCCGACGATGACCCCGCGCCCCGGACTCTCCTGGCAGCGTATCGCGCTGCAAGGCAGTTGGCACGGCGTCGTCACCGCACCGCGTGCGGACGGGCGACTCCAAATCGACGCGCTGCAGATTCCCGGTGGCACCGGCGTCGCAGCGCTCGACGCAAACCTGAACGCCGACCGCGGTGTTTTCGCCGTGCACGCAGTGGCCGAAGGTCTCCAGCTTCCAGGACCCCAGCCGCGACTACTGGCGCAATCTCCACTACGAGTGGACGCCACGATGCACCTCAGCGAAGGCACGCGGCCGTTGCAGCTGACGGCGGAGCATCGCTTGTTCTCACTGCAAGCCCGCGCTGTCACGGCCGGAGCGCAAAGCGCGACATTCGATCTGCGTCTGCCCGACCTCGCCCCGCTCGCCGCCATCGCCGGGCAGCGCCTCCGCGGCAAGGCTGAGCTCAAAGCAACGGTCAAGCAGAGCTCCGCGAGGACTCATCTCGATGTGGACGCCGACACCCAGTTGGCGGACGGGACAACCCTGTTAGCGAAGGTGCTGGGGGGCGCCTCGAGGCTGCAGCTCGCGGCCACGTTGACGGATCGGACCGTGGACGTCGAGCGCCTAAGGCTGAACGGCCGCACACTGTCGGTGTCCGCGAGTGGCAACGGGCAGCGCGGAACCACCAGCGCAGCGCCCGCAGTGCAATCCCTGCGTGCGCGCTACGAGGTCAGTGTCTCGAATGTCACCGTGCTCTCAGCAGCACTTGCCGGCACCGTGAGGCTGAACGGCCAGATCGACGGCCCCGCCAATTCTCTGACGACCCAGGCACAGTTGACGTCGAGCCTGTCCATCCGCGGCTCGGCGCGCGAGACGATCCAGGCGAGCATCAAAGCCCGCGGCCTGCCCTCGCTGGCCAACGCTACGCTGCAGGCGCGAGGACGCCTCGCTGGCGCGCCGCTGCAGCTCGACGCTTCGCTCGAACGCGGCGCCGACGATACCTTCCACGTCGCGGTGCAGCGCTCGGAGTGGAAGAGTGCACGCCTGGAAGGTGATTTGACGACGGCCGCGAATATGACACCGGGGCATGGCAGTCTGCGCCTGCGCATCGATCGCCTGGTGGATCTGCAGCCGCTGCTCGGCACCAGCATCGTGGGCAGCATCGAGGGCAGCTTGGCGTTGAGGCCGGTCGACCGCCACAGCTACGCGCAGTTGCGCCTCGATGCCCAAAACATCGTCGCGGCCAATCTCTCCGCCAACGCGCGGCTGATCGCCTCCGGGCCCATCGATGCCCTATCCCTGCAACTCAGCTTGCAATCGCGCGATGTGCTGGGCGAGCCTGCCAGTCTCGCCACCGCGGCGCGGCTCAACCTCGCCGCTCACGAGCTCAACCTTCAGCGTGCGGAAGCACGCTATCACGGCCAATCGTTGCGCCTTCTGGCACCCGCGCGGCTGAGCTTTGCCGAGGGACTTGCGATCCGTAAGTTGAAGCTCGGAGTGCAACGAGCGGTCATCGAGCTTGACGGTAGCGTGTCGCCGACGCTCGCCCTGCGCGCCTCCGCGCACCGGGTCGATGCGGCCTTGGTCAACGCCTTCGTGCCTGGTGTCCTTGCGCAAGGCACCCTCGATGTGGACGCACAGCTCGAGGGATCCACTTCTGCGCCTTCGGGCCTGGTGACAGTTAAAGCTGCCGGTCTGCGCGCGGCCAGCACTACGGCCCGTGACCTGCGGGCAGTCGACGTGCATGCCACCGCACGAGTTAAGGCAAACACCGCGCAACTCGAAGCGCAGTTGAGTGCCGGCCGCGCGTCCCAGCTTACGCTCACCGGAAGCGCGCCGCTCAGCGCCGATGGCGCTTTGAATCTCAAGCTCGACGGCAAGCTCGATGCGGCGCTGGCCAATCCGATGTTGGAAGCCCGCGGTGAGCGGGTGGCGGGCGCGCTCACTGTCAATGCCGCCCTGAGCGGCACTCCGCGCTCGCCCGAGATCAATGGAACCGTTGACATAGCACACGGGGATTTGCGCGACTACGGGCAGGGCGTGCATCTGACGGACATTACGGCGCACCTGATCGCAAGCCAGGGCACTGTGAGAATCGCCAGCCTCACCGCGAGTGCCCCGCCGGGCCAGCTATCGATGACGGGCGCGATCGGAGTGTTGCAGCCGAAGCTGCCCGTCGACCTGCAGCTGACCGCGAAGAACGCCCAGCCCATCACGAGCGACATTCTCACCGCCAACCTGGGCGCCAATCTGAGAGTTCAGGGCACGGTGCGCGAGCGAATAGACTTGTCCGGCACGATTGACCTCAACCGCACCGTCATCGGCATTCCTAACGATCTGCCGCCCGAGGTCGCGGTGCTCGATGTGCGCCGCCCGGGTCAGGCACCGCCGGCACCACCAGGACGCAAGCTCGTGATCGGCCTCGATCTCAAGCTGCATGCTCCGCGAGAGATCCTCGTGCAGGGTCGCGGTTTGAACGCCGAGCTCGGCGGCGACCTGCAGCTGCGTGGGACCACCGACAGCCCTCGCGTCAGCGGCGGCTTTGATCTGATCCGCGGCACGTTCGCACTCACGAGCACCCAGGTGAAATTCACCAACGGGCGAGTGAGCTTCAACGGCGCCGGTCTCAAAGGCAAGATCGATCCGACGCTGGACTTCACCGCGCAGGCGACGGCCGCCGATGCCACCGCGACGTTGCGCATCACCGGCTTCGCCGACTCGCCGCAATTCACCTTGAGCAGCAGTCCCCAGTTGCCCCAGGACGAGATTCTGGCACGACTCCTCTTCGGCGAGAGCGCCTCGCAGCTGACGGCACTGCAGCTCGCACAGATCGGCGCCGCCCTCGCCTCACTCAGTGGCGCCGGCGGCGGGACTGGACTCAACCCACTCGCCAAGGTGCAGAAGAGGTTGGGGCTGGATCGACTCTCGGTCGGCGGCGGCAGCAACACCGCCGCCAACGGATCTCAGAGCTCCGGCGCAAACGTCGAGGCCGGGCGGTACGTCTCCGACCGCGTGTTCGTCGGTGCGAAGCAAAGCACGACCGGCTTCAGCCAGGTGCAGGTCGACGTGGATCTCTCGAAGCACCTGAAGCTGCAGACTCGGCTGGGCAACGGCACGGCGACCACTCAGGGAACGACACCGGAAAACGATCCGGGAAGCAGCGTCGGGGTGATGTACCAGTTCGAGTATTGAGACGTCTGGCCTATGCCGTGCGTGCGGGCAGTGCGGCCGCTTGGTCGCGGTCCTGGACCTGCAGGAGCTGTGCGACGACATTTTCGTCAACCGGCTTGGAAAACAGATATCCCTGCCCGAACTGGCAGCCAATTTGTTTCAGGACATCCGCGGTTTCCTGCGTCTCGATGCCTTCGGCGACGGCTTGCAGTCCGAGGCTCGAAGCCATCTGAACTATCGCCCGCAACAGTTCGCTACCTGATCCATCCGGACTCAATCGGCGGACAAATGAGCGGTCAATCTTTAGACAGTCAAATGGGAACAGCTGCAAATAGTTGAGGGACGAGTAGCCCGTGCCGAAGTCGTCCAGCATCAGCTTAATGCCCATGCCATGAAAGCGATCCAGCAGCTCCCGCGCTGGTCCGACGTTGCTGATCAGGCTGCCCTCGGTGATCTCAAAGCGCAGCAAGGTGGGCGAAATGTCCGCTTTGGCGAGCGTGCGCTCGACAACATTGGCCAGTTCCGGATCACACAGGACCTGCGCCGAGAGATTGACGCCAATGTAAAACGTTGCGCCTGGTGGCAAACGCTGGCTCAGGCTGCCGGCGACGCGGCATGCGCGTCGAATGATCCAGCGCGTGATCGGCACGAGCAGTTGTGCATCCTCAGCGGTCGCAAAAAATCTGTCTGGGGTCAGCAGGCCTTCCAGGGGGTGATCCCACCGCAGCAACGCCTCGCAGCCAACGATACGGCCATCCCGCAAATCGACAATCGGCTGGTATAGCAGCTTGAATTCGCGCCGTTCGAGCGCCCCGTGCAGATCCGCTTCCAGGTGCGCCAGACTCACCGTCTGATCACGCATCTTGGCGTTGTAGGCGACGATGTTAGCGCCCTGC
>DASWUP010000128.1:0-7253 GCA_036401635.1 Steroidobacteraceae bacterium | reverse complement strand
CGTCTGGTTCGTGCTACGGGCTGCGGCCCTCGTGCTGCTGTTCCAGGCGGCGGGCGCGGCGCTCTTCATCGCAGCTTTTGCGCAGGGACTCACCCGCTCCGCGCCCGCTATCCGCCGCACCGGCGTGCGCGCGGCAGCGGGGGCGCTAATTGTGCTTGCGGCTCAATACCTCTTCGAGCCGGTGCACATGGCGGGCGAGTGGGGCGGCTTCGCCGACGCATCACTTCACCGGCTCATCCTCACGTCCTCCACCGGAGCTGCGCTCGCGGTGCGAGTCGCCGGTCTTGCGGGCGTGGCAATCGGGCTGCGGGGGGATGGCCTTGCGGCGAGGACCACGGGTCTTGCAGGCAGCTTCGCCGCGGTGAGCTCGTTTCTATTGACGGGGCACACCGCGCTCGATGCGCACCGCCTCTGGCTCGCGCCGCTGCTGCTCGTTCACCTCATCGTTGGCGCCTTCTGGTTCGGCTCGCTGTGGCCGCTGCGGCAGCTGTGCGCCCTGGAACCGCGCGAGCCGGCGGCGCGCGTGATCGAGGCATTCTCATCCGCCGCGGTGTGGCTCGTGCCATTGATCCCACTCGCCGGCGTCGGCATAGCGGCGCTGCTGCTGCCGGATGTCGCCGCGCTGCTGGCGCCTTACGGCCTGCTGCTCATCGGCAAGGTGGGGCTGTTCGCAGCGCTCATGGGCCTCGGCGCGCTCAACAAGCTGCGGCTCACGCCCGCGCTGGCGCGTGGGGAGGCGGGCGCGCTGCCGCGGTTCCGGCGCTCAGTGGCCGTGGAGTACGTCCTCATCTGCGCGGTGCTCGCCGTGACGGCCGTGCTGAGCGGGTTCTTTTCACCCGCGGGAACGGACGTGGGGGCAACTGACAGCACTCCCGCTACCGCGCATGCGTGATGGCGCGCCGTACGTCGGCGAGCGGCGCGCTGTCGGAGAGGCGTACTGAGGAGCCATCGGGCTCGATGCCCAGCTCTCGCCACAGCGTCATGAGATCGGGCGTGACGGGCGTGTCCTTCATCTGCGCGTACAGATCCTCGAGCGTCGTGGTGCCGACCGCGCCATCGCCGGTGCGTAAGACACGATCGATCGGCCAGTCCGCGGCGAGCCCGCCGCTTGCGCGCGCCACGGCACGCAGCGCGTCCTGTAACCCGAAGCGATTGTGCGAGCGCTTGCGGATCTCGACGTCGGCCAGCAGACAGAACATGGCGCCGCCCCAGTAAGTGCGCCCCCATGTGTGGGTGTGGTCGAGTCCGCGGTCGTCCGGTTGTGGCAGCCCGCGCGGCATCTGCCGGATCTCTTCCGACCACATGTCCGCTTCGCTGCGGTTGCCTGCCTGCACGCGCGCGACCCCCTCGACGTAGGTTGCAAGTCCCTCCGACAGCCACGCATGGGCTTCTCCGGTATCGGGAAGAGCGAGATGGGTCATCTCGTGCACCAGCACCCAGTCCGCCAGTAACTGCGCGTCAGTCACCTCGCGCCCGAGCTGTACGCGAATGAACGCGTCGGGGTTTGCGAAACTCTTACCGCCGCGCACTCCGTCACCGGCTTCCGCGATCACCTGCACCCTGAGTCGGGCGGTTGGAAAGCGACCGTAATAGCCGGCCACGACATTCGCCGAACGGCGTATCCACCCGAGGATCGCATCACCGCCGCCGCGAAATGCGCCCGGCTCGAACTCGATGTGTACCACCGCGCCGTCGAGCGTCAGGTCGCTGGCGCTGGTCGCGGCCGCGAGTGCCGGCGCCGCGCCGAGCGTGAGGTGCGCGATGGCTGCCGCGGCGGCGGCTGCGGTGCCGGCGGGCCAGGCGCGCTGCATCACCGACCCATCAGCGCGCGGTCTGGCCGAAGAGCACGCGCTTGGCCTCCTCGGTGAGGGTGGTCTGCGTGTTGACGGATGCGGCCTTCTCGTAGGCGCGCACGGTGGCCGGACGGTCGTGGATGGCCTGGAACCAGCGCTTGAGGTGCGGGAAATCCTCGAGCTTCTGTCCCTGCGACTCATACGGCACGACCCACGGGTAGGCGGCGATATCGGCGATCGAGTACTCGGCGCCGAGGAACGCGCGGTCGGCCAGACGACGGTTCAGTACCCCGTACAGGCGGTTCGTCTCCTTGACGTAGCGCTCGATGGCGTAGGGAATCGGCTCGGGTGCGTAGCGGGCGAAGTGATGGTTCTGTCCGGCCATGGGACCAAGTCCTGCCACCTGCCAGAACAGCCATTGTATGACCTCGACGCGCCCGCGCAGATCCGGCGGCAGGAACCGGCCGGTCTTCTCGGCGAGGTACAGCAAAATCGCGCCCGACTCGAACACCGACAGCGGCGCGCCGCCGCCCCTCGGGTCGTGATCGACGATCGCCGGGATGCGGTTGTTGGCAGAGATGGCGAGGAACGCCGGATCGAACTGCGCCCCGGTGCCGATGTTCACCGGCACGATCCGGTAGGGGAGCCCGGTCTCCTCGAGGAACATCGTGATCTTGTGTCCGTTCGGCGTGGTCCAGTAATAAAGGGCAATCATGATGCGCTCGCTGCGGGAGCCGACGGTGCGAGCTTGGCACGCTCCCGGGAAGATACGCGAGGCCCCTACGGGTTGGCGCAGCGTCCGCCTTTCGCGGTATTGATAAGGTACAGCCGCCGATGACCCTTTATGCCGCGACCCTTGAAGCCCGCCACGCTCGAGACACATGACCCTAGAGATGCCCATGACGCTTGACCGCCCGGGAGTTCTTGCACGGCTCACCGATGCGGGTTACGCGCTGGTGCCGGCGGCTGCGGCGTGCGCGACGCTGCAGCTTGACCTTGCGGGCCTCGATGCCCTGCGCGAGAGCTGGGAACGGCTGCCGCGCGATGCGTATCTGCGCGATGGCGGGAACTACCGCTGGCGCCGGCACAGCTGCTTTGTGCAGACGCCGGTTGCGGGGCTGCTGGAGGCGGTGCCGCACCGGCCGCACTGGCAGCCCACCTCCTACAACGCCCTGCATGGCGGACTGACACGCTGGTTCGAGCCGGTCGAAGCCGCGGTAGCGACCGCGCCAGCGTGGCGAGAGCTGCTGCGGTCCATCGGCGAGTTGTTTGCGTGCCTTCATGCCGCCCCGCGCTGGTTCATCGAGGCACACCAGTTCCGCATCGACACGCTGAGCGGCATCGGCCGCCCGACGCCCGAGGGGGCGCATCGCGACGGCGTGGATTTCGTCGCGGTGATCCTCGTCGGGCGGCGCGACGTCCTCGGCGGCGAGACGCGCGTGTTCGACGCGCGCGGGGCATCCGGCGTGCGCTTTACCATGGCTGAGCCCTGGTCGATGCTGCTGATGGATGACGCGCGCGTGATTCACGAGACGACCCCGATCCAGCCGCAAGCGAAGCACGGCGTGCGCGACACGCTGGTTCTCACCTACCGCGCACGGGGCTTTCAGGCGCCGCACGCGCCGCCGGCCTAAAGGCTAAGCAAGGGTTTGTCAGCCGCCGGCGCCGTCCTTCGATGAGCGCCCGTCGATCCAGGTTTCCAGGACGTTGAGCCCCTCGTCGGCGAGGGCGAGATTCGCCCGCAGGCCCGGGGCGATGCGGCCGGTGTCATGCGCGAGGCCGAGGAACTCGGCCGGCCACTGGCTGGCCATGCGCACCGCTTCCGGGAGCGACAGCCCCAGCATGGAGATGGCATTGCGCACGCAGCTCGCCATGTCGATGTTGGAGCCGGCGAGCCTGCCATCCTCGTCCAGGCAGGTGCTGCCACTCACGGTGATGCGCCGTCCCTGCAGCTCGAAGGAGCCGTTGTTGGTACCGACGCTCGGCATGGCGTCCGTGACCAGCATGAAGCGATCATGCGGCTTGCACTTGAGGGCGATGCGCAGCACCACCGGATCGGTGTGCTCGCCATCGACGATGATGCCGCACCAGCTGCCGGGATCGTCGAGCGCGGCGCCCACCGCGCCGGGTTCGCGGCCCGTGAGTTGCGACATGGCATTGAACAGGTGCGTGAATCCGGTGAGGCCGTGGAGCATGGCGGTGCTGATCTGCGCATAAGTCGCGTTGGTGTGCCCCGCGGAGACCACGACCCCGGCCGCCACCAGTTTTTCGATGATCTGCGGCGTGGTCATTTCCGGGGCAAGCGTGACGAGCGTGCGGCCGCCGCGCAGCGAGGTGAGCAGCCCGAGAGCGCTCGAGTCGAGCTCGCGCAGCTTCGCCGGGTCGTGCACGCCCTTGCGCGCGATGTTGAGGAACGGGCCCTCGATGTGGATGCCCAGCACGCCCGCGACGCCGGCCTCGATGGCGCTGCGCACCGCCGCGATGGCCCGTGCCACGATATCCAGATCCGCGCTGATCAGGGTGGGGAGAAATCCGGTGGTGCCGAAGCGGCGGTGGGCGCGGCCGATGGCGCGGATGGATTCAACGCTCGGCGCATCGTTGAAGAGCACGCCGCCACCGCCGTTGACCTGCGAATCGATGAAGCCGGGCAGCAACAGCTGGCCGCCGAGATCGTAACGCTCAACGCGCCGCAGGCGCCGGTCGGAAGGAGCGACGATGTCGAGAATGCGGTCATTGCCCAGCAGCACGCACCGACCCTCGGTGAGCCCCTCCGCGAGCAGCACCCGGCCGTTGATGAGCGCGACGCTCATCAGAGGGTCTCGGTCACCTTGTGAAGGTGCGGCGGCCGGTCCGGGTCGCGAGCGCGCGCGAGCGACAGCGCATTCACCATGCGGTAGAAGCTCTGTGCGAACAACAGCGGTTCAATCACCGGATGCGCTGCTACGGTGGGCAGGAGCGTCGCGGGCGCAGCGGCCGCGCCGGCCACCAGCACGTCCGCCCCCTGTGCGGCGAGCTCCGTCGCCAGCTGTGCGACGCCGGCGCGGCTTTCATCGTTCTGCGTGAAGATCAGCAGCGGGAAACCCGCGCGCACCAGCGCCATGGGCCCGTGGCGCAGCTCCGCGGCGCTCACCGCCTCCGCGTGCAGCCCACAGGTCTCCTTGAATTTGAGCGCCGCCTCCTGCGCGATCGCAAGCCCGAGCCCGCGCCCGATGACGTACAGGTTGGTGGCGCTCGTGAGGTGCGTGACGGCTGCACTCCAGTCGAGCTGCCAGGCACGCGCGAGCAGTTCCGGTGCCTGCTGCAGGGCGCCGGTAAGCTGCTCATCGCGCGACCAGCTCGCGACCAGGTGCACGATCGCGGAGAGTGAGGCGATATAGGACTTGGTGGCCGCGACGCTGCGCTCCACCCCGGCACACAGCGGGATCAGGTCGTCAGCGAGTTGCGCGAGCGGTGAGTCTTCCGCATTCACCAGCGCGACGATGCGCGCCCCGGCCGCGCGCGCACTGCTCACCGATGCCAGCAGGTCGGGGCTGGCGCCGGACTGTGAGATCGCCAGCACCACCGCGCCGGCCAGATCCGGCTGCGCATCGTACACGGAGCTCACCGAGGGGGCGGCCGAGGAGGTGAGCAACCCCAGCCGCGTTTCGATGAGGTAGCGCGCAAAGGTGGCGGCGTGATCGGAGCTGCCGCGCGCACAGGTGACCACGGCGCGCGGTGGTGCTTGTCGCAGCCGCTCGGCAAGTCGCGCGACGCGCGCCGCGTTCACCTGCAGTTGCTCGCGGATCGCCTCCGGCGCCTGTGCCGCCTCGCGATACATCCACGTGCTCGCCTGCGTCGCGTTCACGAGGAGACACTGAGCTCGGCGACGAAGTCGTAGATGTCACCGCGATAGTACGACTGGGTGAACTCCACAGCGCGGCCGTCCTCGAGAAATCCCAGCCGCTCGACCAGCAGGCCCGCGTCACGCTCCTTGGCCTGCAGCAATTCCGCCTGCTCGGCGCTGAACAGAACCGCGCGCAGTCGCTGTAGTGCGCGCACCGGACGATTACCGGCGCGCTCGAGCGCCGCATACAGGGATGACTCGACCGCATCGACCGACGGCAGGCAGGAAGCGAGGATGGTCGCGTATTCGAGCGCCATCGGCGCATCGTCCGCGAAGCGAATGCGGTGAAAGCGGTACACCGGCGTGCCGGGACTTGCGCGCAGAGTGAGGGCTTCCTCGGGCGTGACCGTGCCGGCGGACTTGCGCAGCCAGACGCTGCGCGGGTTGCGGCCACGCGCGCGCATGTCCTCCGAGAACGACGTCAGCTTCGAGAAGTTCTTTTCGACGCGCGCGCGCACGAAAGTTCCCGAACCCTGACGGCGTACTAACATGCCTTCGTTTACCAGCCCGTCGATCGCCTTGCGCACCGTGATGCGCGACACGCTGAAGTCGGTGGCGAGATCGCGCTCCGGCGGCAGAGCATCGTCGGGACCTAACACGCGCGACTCGATCGCCTGCCGCAACGCGCGCTGCAGTTGTTGGTAAAGCGGCAGGCTGCTCGTTTCGTCGAGCTTACCGACCGCCTGTGACAGCTGCGTCAAGGGGGCCCTCCGAGCGGTATCGCAAACACGGGCATACTACCATTGTAAGACCAGTGTGTTGCTAGCTCGACACAAGTTAAAACGTAAGTGATTGAAAATATTTCTGTAAAACCATCTACCATATGATTGGTATGTACGGCTATGGCATTCTACGACTAGTGGTACTATATTGGCACGTAAGTGGTCTCAATCGGGGAAACCCGCACGGACGCTCCCAGTGAGCGATTCCTTACGAGCATCGGCTAACGACAACACCTGGGGTAGGCAAATCATGAGAATCGCAAGGTCGACGTTGATCGGAACCGCGGTCGCCATGGCGCTGTTCGGACGCGACGCGGTAGTTCATGCGCAGACGAGCGGCGACCAGACGAGCTCCAGTCAGAAGGACTTGCAAGAAGTGGTCGTCACCGGAATCCGCGCCTCCCTCGAGCAGTCACTCGAGCAGAAGCGCGCCGCGGACTCGGTGCAGGAAGTCATCACCTCCGAGGACGTCGGCAAGATGCCGGACAAGAACATCGCCGACTCCTTAAAGCGCATATCGGGCGTCACGATCAGCTCCGCTGGAGCCACCGAAGGCGGTTTTGACGAGAACGACCGTGTCAGCCTGCGTGGCACGGGACCCAGTCTCACGCAGACGTTGATCAATGGCCATAACGTCGCCTCCGGCGACTGGTTCGTGCTCAATCAGGTCACCACCGTCGGGCGCAGCGTCAGCTACACGCTGCTGCCTTCGGAGCTGGTCAGCAGGGTGATCGTGCACAAGAGTTCGGAAGCGCAGCTCGTGGAAGGTGGGGTCGCGGGATCTGTCGACATCATCTCGCGCAGGCCGCTGGATTTCAAAAATCCGCTCACCTTCCAGGCATCGGCCGGTGCGGT
>DASWUP010000127.1:0-1695 GCA_036401635.1 Steroidobacteraceae bacterium | reverse complement strand
AATCGCGCGGCGGTCTGACGACGAAGATTGCAGTGCTCGTGTAACTACTCACGCCGCGTGGGCTGGTCGCGCGCCGGCTGCCTGGGCCGCGGGTAGTGCCAGGGCGTCGCGGATGGCGGTGAGAGCGCTCCGGCCGTTGCGGCGGCCGGTTTCGACAATTGAGCAGAGGGCGGCGTAGGTCTTCGCGCCCCACTCGGAGCGGAACCCATTCGTCACTTTGCGAAAGATCACCGACGGCCTCAGTGCCCGCTCGCTTTGGTTGTTGGTCGGCTCGGCGTCGCGGCGCTTCAGGAACACGAACAGCTTGTCGCTGCAGTCGACATACACCGCGTCTCGCAGCTTGCGGCCCTCGGCATCGGTCGGCTTGCGTGCGAGCAACCGCTCCAGTTGCCTTTCAAGACGGCGGCGATGCGCGGCAATGGTGGCGTCGGCGAGATCGGGCCGGCGGCGGCCGACCGCACAAGCGTCCTTGAGCAGCGCCTTGAAGTCGGGCGCGAAGATCATATCGCCGTGGTCGATGGCATACTGCGCATCACGGATCAGATGCGCGAGGCAGAACTGGTGCTCCTCGGCGTGCCCCAACTGCGCGGCCAGCCGGTCCGACAGCCACATCTGGGGCTTCACGCCACCGAGAAAGTCCGTCGGCACGCATTTGCCGCGCGTCGGTGCGATCACATGATAGACGGCGGTGGCGCAGCCGAACGTCCACTGCCACCAGGTCTTACCCTTCACGCGCGCACTCGTCTCGTCGCTGGCGATCACCTCGCTTGCGCGCACCTCTGCTGCGATCCGCTCGGCAGGCGCTGCGATTGCCTCGCCGACGCGGGCGAGCACGTTGGCGATGGCGCCCTGAGAGATTGTGAGGCCGAAGAGGCCCTGGCAGACCTCGGTGAGCCGCTTGAAGCCGATCATCTGGCAGCCGTGAAGGTAGGTGATCATCGACGCGATGCCCAGACCGAACGGCGTGCCTTCGGGCATATCCGCGGGGGCGCTCGCCGTCACCCGCGCCTTGCAGCAGGGGCAGGTGGCGCGGAACAACTCGATGCGCGTCGTGATCGGCCTGATCGGCGGAATGTCGATATGATCGTACTCCTTCGCGAGTTCCTGTCCGGCTTCGCTGAGCACGGCGCCGCAGGCGCAGTGCTCAGCGAAGAAGCGTCGCATCGCGTCGGGTTTCTCGGCCAGCTTGCGCGCGACGCCGGGCCGGCCCTTGTGCCGCCGCTTGACCGCCGGCGGCTCGGCGTTTGCCTTCTGCCCGCGTGAAGGCGGCAGCGAGGAATTGTCCGGCGTCTTCGGCGGTCCGCCGCGCTTGGCTTCGAGCTCGGCGATGCGGGCGTTCAACGCCTTCACCTGCGCCAGCAATTCGTCGATGCGCTCGTCCCGGCCGGCGATCTGCGCCATGAGCCCGTCGATCCGCGCCAGCAGCGACGCCACCAGTTGGGCGCCCTCACTGCTCGGCGAATCAATCTCTCTATGTGGCATAGCGAGCGTGAATCAGCTCGCCGCACCCGGCTCAACACCTCAGACCCGAGTCACAACGTCGCAGAGGCGTGAGTAATTACCCGCGAGCAATGATTACGCCGTCATCCTCGAGCTCGGCCCGTCATTCCAAGAGAGCGCAGACGCTCTGTCGAAAGTGTTTGTGCGCTCCGCCGGCGGCCAGCTGGTGCCGCTTGGCACCGTCGCGACCGTCAG
>DASWUP010000126.1:0-8162 GCA_036401635.1 Steroidobacteraceae bacterium | reverse complement strand
GGCGAGCGGACCGGCGGCTGCGGCGTGATCGCGCAGCGCGCCGGCAATCAGGTCAAAGGGGCTCTCGTCTTCCTTCCAGGGCCGAACGTCGCCGGGAATCTTCAGCGTTTCGCGGATGGAGGGCTCCTCGAAAAAGGGAGTGACCACGACCACGCGACCCTCGGCAGGGATCACGGCGGCGGTGGTCCTCTCGGACCTCCACCAGCGGATGCCGGTGAAATACTCGAGCGTGGATCCCGCCTCGACCAGCAAAGCCGCGATCCTTCGCTGCTGCATTTGACTTTGGATCTTCGCGAGTCGGGCGCCGTGCTCCTGCGCGCCGATCGGCTGTGCACCGCTGGTTATCGAGCTCAGTGCGGCTCCGGCCCTGGGCGATCCGACCTTCGCGCTGGCCGCCAGCGCGGCGCCGGCGGCCGTCAATCCGAAGAAAGTCCGTCTGGAGACTGTGCTCATGGATTCTCCGCAAATTCCTCGCCGTGCCGCGGCGGTTATGATATTCGAATTCACCGACACCAGTCTTTGCGACGGGCAAGCACTCTCATGCGATTCTCTTTCACCGCACTATTGACGATGACGCTTTCCATCCTGCTGTGCCCGGCCGCCCGCGCGGATAGTTCGAGCAACGTGCGGACCGCAAAGCGCGTGTTCCTCGAAAACATGGCTGAAGGGCGATTCGACCGGCTGGACGAAATCTACGGTCCCAACTTCGCTGCGCACGGCGCCTCGCGGAGCTACACCCTCGAGCAGGACAACGCAGCGACCAAGTCCTGGCGAGCCGCCATGCCGGATCTCAAGGTGACGGTAGAGCGCACCGTCGCCGACAAGGATATGGTCGCGGTGCACTGGAAGGCGGTTGGCACGAACACCGTGGTTGCCGGCGATATGCCGGGCAATGGTGCGCGAATCGGCATCGAGGGAATGACGTTCTTTCGTTTCTCCTCCGGACGGATCGTCGAAGAATGGAGCATCGTCGATATTGCGACGCTCAGAAACCAGTTGAGTTAGAGGCCCCGTCGCACCCGCTCGCCCGCACAGTGCGGTTCGCTGTGTCGTCTTGGGCATAGTCCGCCGGATTATGTGACATCCGTCACTGCCGGCGGGGGCCACCGCGCCCGGATTTGAGATGTCCGGACACAACCGGAATGGGGAATTTATTTAGCTTAATCAGGTGAACATACGCGCCAAGGTCGCCGCGCTGATGGCGGGCATTTTCCTCGTGCTTGGGGTTGCCGAAATCCTGGTTGAGCGGCAGGTCGTCATGCCGAGCTTCGCAGAGCTCGAGCGCTCGAACGCCCACGTCGCCATGCGGCGCATCAACTTTGCGCTCGACCGGGGCCTTGACCGGGTCGCCGTCGCGGCGGCGGACTGGGGAAACTGGGGCGACACCTACCGTTTCGCGCAGGATCGCAATCCTGATTTCATCAGGATAAACATCACCGACGTCGCTGTCAGGCAGCTCAACATCAATTTGGTGATGGTCGTCGATTTGCAGGGCAGCGTCCTGCTCTCCAAGTCGCTGGACCTCAAATCCGGCCGGCCGCTCGAGTTGGATCTGGCGGCCGGCAAGGCTGTGCCGGTCGACTTCCCCTGGCGCGCGAATCTGCGCGATGGTCGCCCGGCGAGGGGGCTGCTGGCAACGAACCGCGGGATCCTGATGCTTGCGGCCGCGCCGGTGCTCGACGGCAACGGCGGCGGCCCGGCGCGCGGAATGATGGTCATGGGGCGACTACTGTCGGCCTCGGAAGTGAGCAGCATCGGCGCCCAGGCGCAGGCCGACCTGTCCCTGCTCGCGCGCGGCGCGATTCAGGGGCGCGAGCAACTCATCGAGAGTGACGACCTCACGCGCGTGTATCGCACCTTCGATGACATTTACGGCCGACCGGTGATGACGTTGCGGGTCGACGTACCGCGCGAAATCACACTGCGCGGTCGCGCGGCCGTCAGCTACGCCTCCGTCTGTCTCGTGGGGGCCGCCGTGATCGCGCTCATCGTGCTGATGGTGGTCCTCAATCGCCTCATCCTGACCCCGCTGGCCGTCGTCACGCGTCACGCCGTGGCGCTCGATGAGGACAAGGATCTGACGACGCGGCTCGACCTTGCACGTACCGATGAGATCGGCGTCCTGGCGCGCGAGTTCGATCGCATGGTGGCACGCGTAGCCGAGTCGCGCACCCAGCTCATCGATCAGTCTTTCCAGGCCGGATTCGCGGAACTGGCCAAGGGCGTGCTGCACAATCTCGGCAACGCGATGACACCGATCGGCGTCAGGCTGGCGAACATGAGCGAGCGGCTGCTGGCTGCACCCTGCGACGACGCCGAGCAGGCCGTTGCAGAGCTGCAGGCCGGGACGGCGGACCCGCAACGAAGCGCAGATCTCGAGGAATTCCTGCGCTTGGCCTGCAGGCAGCTCGCGGGCACCGTCCGAGCGGCGCAAGGCGATGTGGAGGTCATGAATCGCCAGGCGGCCATCATACAGACGGCGCTTGCCGAGCAGATGCGCTCCACACGCAATGAACACGTGATCGAACCGGTACGGCTGACCGAGCTCGTGGCGCAGTCGCTGGAGATCGTGCCCGACTCCTGCCGGCAACGCCTGGTGGTCGACGCTGACGACGCGCTACGTAAATTGGGTGTGGTGCGCGTGGCACGCACCGTGCTGCGGCTGATCCTGCAGAACCTCATCATCAACGCTGCGGAGGCGGTCCGCGAGGCTGGCAAGGAAAAGGGTGTGTTGCGCGTGAGCGCCGAGATCATGCGCGAGGCTGACCTCCAGCAGCTGCATCTGCTGTTTAAGGACGATGGCGTCGGCATTCCCTCGCAGAATCTCGAGCGGGTGTTCGAAAAAGGATTCTCGACCAAGCCGCCGGAAACCAACCACGGTATCGGTCTACACTGGTGCGCCAACGCCATCAACGCGCTGGGCGGACGGATCTGGGCGGCGAGCGACGGTCCCGGGTGCGGCACATCGATGCATCTGATGGTGCCACTGGGCGCTCGTGAAACCATGTCTCTTGCCGGAGCTGCGTGAGGTCCTCATGGCTGAACTGAACCAAACGACCATTCGGGTTCTGGTGGTCGATGATGAACCCGGGGTTCGCGACGCCTACCGGCAGGTCCTGCTGGAGAGCGATGTCAGCCAGGAGGTTGAGGGTTTTCGCGAGCTGCGCAGCCGATTGTTCAGCAAGAAAACGCCCGAGCGCTCACGCGCCAAGGCGCGCTCGCACGGCGCCACTTTCGAGCCGATGTTCTGCGATCAGGCTCAGACGGCGGTCACTGCGGTGAAAGAGGCGCTGGCGCGCAACGAGCCGTTCGCCGTGGTGTTCCTCGATATGCGCATGCCGCCGGGAAATGACGGCGTGTGGGCGGCCACGCAGATCAGGGAGATCGATCCGGCGGTCGAGATCGTCATCTGCACGGCCTACTCGGATGCGGATCCCAGCGATATCGGTGGGTTGGTGCCTCCCGAAGACAAGCTGTCGTACCTGCAGAAACCCTTTCATCCGCATGAAGTGCGGCAAATGACCATTGCCCTGGGCAGCAAGTGGCGCGCCGAGCGACGCATCGTCAAGCTCGCGTACTTTGACACATTGACCGGCCTGCCCAATCGCGAGCAGTCGCACAACCGGCTGGTACGCTCGCTGCAGGCGGCGAAGGAAAATGATCGCACGCTCGCGGTGCTGTATCTGGATCTTGATAACTTCAAGAGAGTCAACGACACCCTCGGTCATGCGGCCGGTGATGAGCTGCTGCGCCTGGTCGCAGACCGGTTGCGCAACTCGCTGCGCTACCGCGACGATGCGCTGGATCCCGGTGCGGGTGGCGGCGCCCGCCTGGGCGACATTGCGCGTATCGGTGGCGATGAGTTCATGGTGCTGCTGCCGAATTTGCGCTGCGCCGCGGATGCGGGCGGCGTGGCCGAGCGACTGATCGAGGCGTTGCGGGAACCGGTGCAAGTCGCCTCGAATTCCCTGGTGGTGAGCACGAGCGTGGGAATCGCCGTCTATCCTCAGGACGGGAGCGATGCGGTGACGCTGCTGCGCCACGCCGATCTGGCGATGTACGTTGCCAAGCGGCGCAATCCCGGCACCTGCGCCTACTATGACGCGTCCATGAACGCGACGGCTCTGCACCGTTTCACCATCGAAGACCGCTTGCGCGGCGCCCTCGAGCGCAACGAGTTCACGCTGCTGTACCAACCACAATTCGACGTGCGCACCGCCAGCGTTTCCGGGATGGAGGCGCTGCTGTGCTGGACCAGTGCCGAGCTCGGCGTCGTAAGCAGTTCCGAATTTCTTCCGGTCGCGGAGGAAACGGGACTGATACTGCCGATCGGCGCCTGGGCTCTGCGCGCCGCCTGCCTGCAGGCCAAGAGCTGG
This sequence comes from Steroidobacteraceae bacterium, assembly GCA_036401635.1. Classification (GTDB taxonomy): domain Bacteria; phylum Pseudomonadota; class Gammaproteobacteria; order Steroidobacterales; family Steroidobacteraceae; genus 13-2-20CM-66-19. Next base: position 3,786 of record DASWUP010000126.1, on the reverse strand, counting down.
CGTGCCGAGGGCCTGCCGGTGCAGCGCGTTGCGGTCAACGTCTCGGCGCGCCAGTTTGCCCTGGCCGAGTATCCCGCCCAGGTGGCCACGATCCTCAATGACACCGGGCTCGATCCGGCCATGCTGGAGCTGGAGATCAGCGAGTCGGTGGTCATGGCGGATGAGGTCTGGGCCGAAAGGGCCATCAACCAGCTGAAGCAGCTCGGCATCTCCCTCGCCATCGACGATTTTGGCATCGCCTACACGCGCTTGGGGCGCCTGCGCAACTTCAGGGTCGATCGGCTCAAGATAGCTCGCTCGTTCGTCACCAGCATCACCGAAGGCGACGACGATCGCGCGATCACATCGGCCATCATCGCCATGTCACGCTCGCTGCACATCAATGTCACCGCCGAGGGCGTGGAGAATTTCCCGCAACTCGCTTTCCTGCAGGAGCAGGACTGCCAGGACGCGCAGGGGTTTCTCCTCAGCGGGCCCTTGCAGGCCGAGGAAGCGCACGCGCTGCTGAAGCGGGCGGGCGAGTTCGGTGAAGGCTCGCGCTCGCAACGTTTCAAGGCGCTCATCGGCTGACGCAATCCGCCGCCGCGCCGCTCCCGGACGATTCAGTTTAAACTCGCCGTGCGGGCACGCACGCGTGCGACTGCGCCCAGGCTTCTGACTGGATCGGGTGGTTATGCGGACCGCGCTCGCCGATTTCATCAAAGACACCCCTGAGGGGCGTGAGGCGCAGGCCATTCTGCGCAGCTGCGTGCACTGCGGCTTCTGTCTCCCGAGCTGTCCCACCTATCAACTGCTTGGCGATGAGCTCGACGGCCCGCGCGGGCGCATCTACCTCATGAAGGGGCTGCTCGAGGGCGAACCGGTCACGGCGCGCACGCAGCTGCATCTGGACCGCTGCCTGACCTGTCGCGCCTGCGAAACTGCCTGTCCCTCGGGGGTGCAGTACGGACGGCTGCTGGACATCGGGCGTGCGGTCACCGAAGAGCGCGTGACCCGCAGCTCCGCGTCGGCCCTCAAGCGCTATCTGCTGCGTAAGGTGCTCCCTCACACCCACCGGGTGCGTGTGCTGTTGGGTGTGGCGCGCATCGCGCGTGCGCTGCTGCCGCGAGAACTGGCGGCGCCGCTGTCAGCGGCGCGCGCGGCGGGCTCGCGAGCTGCGCCATGGCCCGCTGCGCGTCACGCGCGGCGGGTGCTGTTACTGCCGGGATGTGTGCAGCCGGCGCTGCGGCCCGCCATCGACGCGGCCGCGGCGCAGGTGCTGGATCGCGTGGGGATCTCGGCTATTGCGCCAGCCGGCACCGGCTGCTGCGGCGCGCTGGCGCATCATCTATCCGCCCACCAGGAGACGCTGCAACAGGTGCGGCGCAACGTGGATACGCTGTGGCCGCACATCGAGGCCGGGGCCGAGGCGGTGGTGCTCAGCGCCAGCGCCTGCGCTTCGATGCTGACCGAATACGGACGCCTGCTGCGGGATGATCCGGACTACGCCGCGCGAGCGGCGCGCGTCAGCGCGCTTGCCAAGGACATCGCTCAAGTAGTGGGCGCCGAGAGTGAAGCACTCGCCGCGGCGCTGCAGCCGGCGGCAGCCATGCGCTCGCCAACCGCGGCGCCCGCAGCGCGAGTCGCGTTTCATGCGCCGTGCACTCTGCAACACGCCCTGAAGGTTAGCGGCACAGTCGAAGCGTTGCTGAGCGGCGCGGGATTTGACCTCACCCAGGTTACCGATCACCACCAATGCTGCGGTTCGGCGGGAACCTATTCGATCCTGCAGCCGCAGCTGTCGGCACGGCTGCTGCGCGCGAAGGTCGCCGCCCTCGAGGCCGGCACGCCCGATCTCATCGCCACCGCCAACATTGGCTGCCTCACGCACATCGGCGGCGGCACCTCGGTGCCGGTGTGTCATTGGGTGGAACTGCTCGCGCAGAGACTGCAATGTCAGGAGTGAGCTGCGGGGTGCGGGGCGCGCAGCAGCGGGTTGCGTTGGTGGCGGATGGCTGACCAGTGGGGCGAGCGCATGCCGCGCTCGGTGAGCCTGCTGCAGACCATCGCCGTGTCCGTGGGCGTGGCGATCGGCAGCGGAATCTTCCGCGTTCCGGCCACGGTTGCCGCGCAGCTGCACGCGCCGGGCCCGATCATGGCCTGCTGGGTGCTGGGCGGCATCATCGCGCTGTGCGGTGCCCTCACGGTGGCCGAACTGGCGGGGGCGTTGCCGCGCTCGGGGGGCATCTTCGCGTATCTGCTGGAGAGCTACGGTCCCTTGCCGGCGTTCCTGTTCGGCTGGACGGAGCTGGTCGTGATCCGCGCCGCCGCGCTGGGCGCCATCGCGACCATCTTCGCGGAGTACCTCGGTTACTTTGTGCCGCTGAGCCCCGCGCAGGTGCGCTACACGGCGGCGTTGGCCATCGTGCTCATCGGCGCGATCAACTACGTCGGCGTGCAACGCGCGGCGGCGGTCCTGAGCGCCACTACCGCGCTCAAGTACGCGGTGCTGGCGGGGCTGGGGCTGCTCGCGTTCACCGCGAGCGGCGGCAGCGGTGCGCATTTCACGCCCGCGTGGCCCGCGGGCGTTCCGCTATCGCTGCTTGCGACCGCCCTGATTCCGGTGCTGTGGACCTACGACGGCTGGGCGGACCCGGCCACCATCGCCGGGGAGATCAGCAATCCGCAGCGCAACCTGCCGCTGGCCCTGATTGCCGGCGCGCTGTGCGTCATGCTGGTGTACCTCGTGGTCAACGTCGGCTTCATGTATGCGCTCGCGCCGGCGCAGATGGCAGGCTCGAAACTCATTGCCGCCACCGTGGCGGCGCGCATTCCGCTGCTCGGTGGCGCGGGGGCGGCCGCGGTCGCCGCTGCGGTGGTGGTGTCGGCTTTCAGCGGCCTGAACGCCTCGATGATGACCGGCTCGCGGGTGTTTTTCGCCATGGCCGATCGTGGTCTGTTCTGGCGCGCCGCGGCGCGCGTTTCCCCGCGTTTCAACAGCCCATCGGTCGCCATCTGGCTGGCCAGCGCGCTGGGCGTCGGCTACGTCCTCGAGAATGACTTCGCGCAGCTGGCCGACAAGTTCATCCTCGGCATCTGGCCGTTCTATGCCCTCACGGTGGCGGGTGTATTCGTGTTGCGCCGCCGGCGTCCCGAGCTGCCGCGGCCATACCGGGTGTGGGGCTACCCGCTGGTGCCGGCGGTTTTTCTGCTCGCTTCTGCGCTGATGGTGCTCAACGCGCTGTTCACCGATCCCCGCAACACCGGTGTTACCCTGCTCATCATTCTGGCCGGGGTGCCGGTGTACTGGCTGCGCGCGAAGCTCCTGCGTGGGCGCTAATTCTTCAGCCGTTCGTGGCCGGCAGTGCGCGCGGGACAGCGAACCCAAGCACAATATTGGCTTAGCTGCAGGAGTGAGCGGTGGGCAACGGCACAACCACAAATCATGACGGGCGCGAGCCGCACGTGGAGCATGCGGCATGAACCGGCGCGTGATGATTGCCGCGGCCGCGGTCGTGCTGGCGGCGGTGGGATGGTATCTGTGGCGCCAGCGCGGCGCGGACGACCCCAACGCGGCGCTCTCACTGTCGGGCAATGTGGACGTGCACCAGGTGGAGCTTGCCTTCCGCGTGACCGGCAGGATCTCGGAGCTGAAGGTGCAGGAGGGCGATAAGGTCAGCGCGGGGGAAACGCTGGGACAGCTGGACCGCGTACCGTTTGAGACCGACGTTGCCGCCGCCAAAGCGGACCTGGATCAGGCGCAGGCCCAGCTGGACAAGACCCTGCACGGCTACCGCGTGGAGGAAA
>DASWUP010000125.1:0-2275 GCA_036401635.1 Steroidobacteraceae bacterium | reverse complement strand
TGGGCGGCCTCAACATGGCCCACGAGGCCTACCTGCTTTCGCTGCGCGGACAGCCGGCGCCGGTGATCGACGGGCTCACGGGCGATCAGCGGTTCTTTCTGGCATACGCGCAGGTGTGGCGCAGCAAGTACCGCGAGGGCGCCCTGCGCGAGCTGGTGATGTCCGACGTGCACAGCCCCGACAACTTCCGGGTCAACGGACCGCTGCCCAACATCGATGCGTGGTACGCGGCGTTCAGCGTACAGCCGGGCGACAAGCTGTACATCAAGCCCGAGGAGCGCGTCAGGATCTGGTAGCTTCAGGGCTTGACGACCGCGAGCAGCACGATCGCGACCAATAGCAACCCCGGCAGTTCGTTGAACAGCCGGTACCAACGCTGCGAGTGACTATTCGCGTGCGCGCGCAGCGCCAGCATCAGCCAGTAGCACCAGGTGTGGTAGCCGATGAGCGCTGCGACCAGCAGCAGCTTGGCGCGCATCCAGCCCAGGGCGAGATACCCGGGCGCGCTGACGATCATGAGCGCGCCGCACAGGACGGCGAGCAGCGCGCCAAGGCTCATGATGAGGAACAAGCGCCGCTCCATCACGACGAAGCGCGCCAGCCCCGGCGCGTCGGCTGTCGCCACGTGGTAGACAAACAGGCGCGGCAGGTAGAACAGCCCCGCGAACCAGGTGACCACGAACACCACGTGGAAGGCTTTCAGCCACAGCATCAGGTGGATTGTAACTAAGGCAAACGCCCGCCGTGCGGGTGGTAGCATGACCGCCCCCGTACAACTCACCGCAGCACGCGCCATGCCCGACACCCCGGCCGCCGCATCCGCATCCTTCCCGAGCAATATCGAGATCGCGCAGCACGCCACGATGCGCCCGATCGTCGCGCTCGCGCACGAGCGGCTCGGGATACCGCAGGAGCGTCTCGAACCCTACGGGCACTACAAGGCGAAGGTGTCGCTCGACTACGTGGCGCAGCTCCACCACCGCCCCGACGGTAAGCTGGTACTGGTGACCGCGATCTCGCCGACGCCCGCCGGGGAGGGTAAGACCACCGCGACCGTCGGGCTCGGTGATGCGCTGAACCTGCTCGGCAAACGGGCCATCGTGTGCCTGCGCGAACCGGCTCTGGGACCGGTGTTCGGCATGAAGGGTGGCGCGGCCGGCGGCGGTTACTCGCAAGTGGTGCCGATGGAGGACATCAACCTGCATTTCACCGGCGACTTTGCCGCCATCGCGCTCGCCAATAACCTGCTGGCCGCGCTCATCGACAACCACATCCACCAGGGCAACCAGCTCGGGTTCGACGTGCGCCGCATCACCTGGCGGCGCGTGGTGGATGTCAACGATCGGGCGCTGCGCCACATCGTCATCGGGCTCGGCGGCACCGCCGACGGCGTGCCGCGTGAAGACGGTTTCGATATCGTGGTGGCGTCCGAGGTCATGGCGATTCTGTGTCTCGCCGACGGCCTCGCCGATCTGAAGGAACGCCTGGGCAGGATCGTCGTCGGCTACCGTGCCGACAACCAGCCGATCCTGGCGCGCGAGCTCAAGGCGCACGGCGCGATGGCGGCACTGCTGAAGACGGCCCTCGCCCCCAATCTGGTGCAGACGCTCGAGAACAACCTGGCCTTCATTCACGGCGGCCCGTTCGCCAACATTGCGCACGGCTGTAACTCGGTGATCGCGACCCGCACCGCACTGAAGCTCGCCGACTACGTCGTGACCGAGGCCGGGTTCGGCGCCGACCTGGGCGCGGAAAAGTTCGTCGATATCATGTGTCGTAAGGCGGGCTTCAAGCCCTGCGCCGCGGTGATCGTGGCCACGGTGCGCGCGCTCAAGTACCACGGCGGCGTCGAACTGACTGATCTCAAGAGCGAGAATCTCGCCGCGCTCGACAAGGGTGTGGTCAACCTCGAGCGCCACATCGACAATGTCCACAACCGCTTCGGCCTGCCGTGCACGGTGGCCATCAACCGCCGCGCTGAAGACAGCGAGCATGAAATCCAGCTGCTGATCGACCGCATCGCTCCCCACGGCGTGCGGGTGATCACGGCGACCCACTTCGCGCACGGCGGACGCGGCGCGCTGGAACTTGCCCGCGAGGTCGTGCGCCTGTGCGAGGAACCGAACGGCTTTCGCTACGTGTATGAGGATGACGCGAGCCTGTGGGACAAGATGAAAGCGATCGCCACCAAGGTCTACCACGCCACCGACATCACCGCCGATACCAAGGTGCGTGCGCATATCCGCCAGCTGCAGGACAGCGGCTATGGTCACTA
>DASWUP010000124.1:0-1679 GCA_036401635.1 Steroidobacteraceae bacterium | reverse complement strand
CATGCGCAAGGTGGACGGATGGCAAACACTTGCCACAAAGCCAACCGTTCAATGCGTTGACCTTGCTGCGTGAAGCGCTAACCTCATCCCGCTGGAGATGCCGCTACATCAATTTCTACCAACTCCGCGCCACGACCCAGGCCCGCAGTGTGCATTCTTGTCGTTAAGACTGTACCGCCCGCGGTTGTTGAGACACCAAGTTGAAGCCTACGCGGCCCTGGCCGCGGGTTGAAGCTGTTGCTGCCGGAACGCTGCTGGCGTGAGGAAGCGGTGCCGCTCGATCAGCCAAGTGGTGTTGTAGGTGTCGCGGAAGGCGAGCAGCGCCTGTCGAAGGTCCTCGATTGTATCGAAGGTCCGCACCCACAAGAGGTTTTCCTTCAGCGTTCGGATAAAGCGCTCGGCACAGCCGTTTCCCTCCGGCGCGCGAACGAAGGCGGGCGAGCTTTCGATGCCGAGGAAGGCGAGCTCGTTGTGGAAGGCGTCGGCCATGTATTGCGATCCGTGATCATGCCGGACGGCGAGACCGCGGGCGATGTTCCTGGCGAAACCGCCGAAATGGTCGCGCACGCCCTGGCGGATCGGTTCGAGCGCCTCGAAGCGAGTGGCACGCTGTGCGGCATGGATGCCGACGCACTCGGCGGAGCAATGGTCGATGGCGATGAACACTGCCACCTGGCCCTCGCCGATGATCGTCGTCGTCAGATCGGTGCCCCACATCGTATCCACCGTCTCGGGGATGATGGTGCCGTCATGGCTGCGCGGGCCGCGCGGCGTTCCGACGCGCGATGGGGCGAGCAGGTCGTTCTCCCGCATGAGCCGAAGCACCCGCCGTTTCGAGGTGCGCACGCCCGCGATGCGCAGTCGTGCCCAGATCTTGCGGTGCCCTTCGCCGTGGAACGGGCTTGCCGCAACCACGGCGCGGATCGCCACGAGCAACGCCGCATCCGGCATCGGCCCGACCGGCCCCGGGCGCTGCAGCGGTTGCGGCAGCGGCGGAACCCGGCGGCGGTAGATGGTTGCCCGCGGCGCGCGCCAAGCCCGGCAAACCGCTGCGAGTCCATAGGGCCTGCCGCTCACCGGCGAGACCGTGCGGCTCATCGCCTCGGCCTCGGTCGGCCCAAAGGGCGGCCGGCCTCCAGAACCGCGATCTTCTCATGCAGCAAATCGCGCTCAATCATGACTTCGCCCAGCTTGGCCTTGAGGCGCTGGCTCTCCAGTTCCTCGCCATTGCGCGGCCGGCTCGCCAGTACCGCCTCGCCGGCGGCGAGAAAGCCGTCCCGCCAGGTCGTCAGCGTCGCCGCCGTGACGCCGAGCGAGCGCGAGACCATCTCCAGGTCCTCGCCCCGCAGCAGCCGTAGCACCGCTGTGGTCTTGCGCTGCCGCGACATCCGCCCACCGCGGCCGGGCGCCGCTGCGCCAGACTCTTGCGGTCGCTCCACGGCGCCCGGCCGCTGCGTCGTGCGTTCCCCCATCGATCATCCCTCCCGCAGATGCCGTCTGCTTACGGGATGTCTCAATCAACTGTGGAGCGGGGGACGGGCACGCAGCAGCTTGTTGCCTAACCAGTCCACCATTTCGTCGCGCAGAGCACCGATAGCCGGCTCCGTCAGCCATTCCGCCGGCAAGCTCAGGCAGTGTCGGGCGTCGGACCAGCCCCTCTCGAACTGCCTTAGCAGACG
>DASWUP010000123.1:0-2938 GCA_036401635.1 Steroidobacteraceae bacterium | reverse complement strand
TCTCGCCGCGCACGTCGAACGCTACGGCGATTTCCTCGATTAACTCGCCCGCGGCTTGGCAGGCCGCCTGCCGCGCGCCGCCTGGGTAGCTGTCCGCGCCCGCGCGGGCGCACCGGACAATTCAAAGTGCACCAGGCGCTCGATCAGCGGCGCACCCTGTCGCAGCAGGAAATCCTTGAATGCCGCCGCTACCGGCGGCAGACGCTTGGTGCGGTTGTGCACCAGATACCAGTTTAACCTCGCCGGAAAATCCTGCACATCGAGCACCACCAGGTTACCCACCAGAAGGTCGAGGCCAATGGTATGGGCAGACAGGAACGCGATACCCATACCGGCGACCACCGCCTGCTTGATGGTTTCGGTGCTGTGGATCTCCATCGCGATGTTGAGCCGGGAAAACTGCCTGCCGAACACGTCGTGCATTGAATTCCAGGTGTCGGATCCCTGTTCGCGTTGCACGAAGCGCTCGCGGTTGAGAGCCGCACGCGGAATTCGCCGCGCACCGGCCAGCGGATGGTTCGGTGCTGCCACGATGACATAGGGATGCGGCGCGAACGGCACCGCGACGATATCCATATCGCGCGGTGGCCGCACCATCACGGCGAGATCGGTGAGGTTGTCGGCGAGCTGGCGCAGCAGACCCTCGCGATTGTGCACCGTGAGATTGAACGTGATACCCGGATGGCTGGCACCGAAGGCCGCCAGCACGCGCGGAAAGAAGTAGTCCCCGGCGCTGATGACGGCGACGTTGAGGCGCCCGCCGGTCACACCCTTCAGTTGCGCCAGCGCCTCTTCAGCTTCCTTCATGCGCTGGGTGATGGCCTTGGCGCACTGAAGCATTTCTTCGCCGGCGGGTGTCAGGTAGGTCTTGCGACCGATGCGCTCGAACAGCGGCAACCCGACGTGGGCGGCGAATTCCTTGATCTGCGTCGACACCGCGGGCTGGGACAGGTGCAGCTCTTCGGCGGCACGCGAGAAGTTCATGTGCCGGGCTGCGGCCGCGAACACCCGCAGCTGCCGGAGCGTCACGTTCCTCATTGTGGGCCCAAGCATACCCGTCGCAGAGGTATTCTGAAAAGCTTATGGTCGCGATAGAAAGCTTTAATTTTTCTTCTGGTACGTCCGGGCGTAGGCTCACCTGCAAGTGGTAGCAGGCGGAGTCAGCGATGCCAGACGTTGTCAGCGAGACCGTCCCGGTCAATACGACGAGCGACCCGCTCGCCGCGGAACTCGAGGCCTACAACCGCGCGTTCTCCGAACTGGAACTGCCATGGCAATGGGATGCCCAGACATTCCGTCACCTCCTGAGCGTCGCGCCTGACCGGGATTGCGTCGGCGCCTACGTGGAGCAAAGCCAGGCGCACCTGCTGCGGGTGTACGAGAAAGCGTTTTTGCGCGACCTGGTGCTCTCTGCCAAGGATCGCTGTCGGCAGGAATCCTAGCCCCCGGTGCGCTGATGAGCCTGCCGGCTGCTGCGGGCATCACCGCGCCAAGGCCGATCGATAGGCCGCTCGCTGGCATCCGCCGGCGCAGCACACAAAACCGCCGATCAAGTAAGCTAGCGTCCGTGAGACTCTGGAATGCCTGCCCTGATCGCTGGAGGGCCTGCTGATGCCCGGCGGTCGGATTGATCCCGCGCGCTCCTTCACCCCGCTGGGCATCGCGGTACTCACGATTTCCGATTCGCGCGACTCAGCCTCGGATACTTCCGGCGACCTGCTCGCTGAGCGCATCGTCGCTGCGGGCCATCGCCTGGCGGCGCGTGCGCTGGTGCGCGACAGCAAGGCTCACATTCAACAACAGGTGCGCAGCTGGATCGCGGATCGCGAAGTGGACGTGATCATCAGCACCGGTGGCACCGGTATGACCGGGCGCGACGTGACGCCCGAAGCGGTACGGGAACTGTTCGAGAAGGAGCTCGAAGGATTCGCGGTGCTGTGGCATCTCGCCTCCTACGAGACGGTCGGGGTCTCCACCATGCAGTCGCGGGCTTGTGCGGGGATTGCCGGCGGTACGGTGATCTACGCGCTGCCCGGATCCAATGGCGCTTGCCGCGACGGCTGGGACAGGTTGATTTGCCCGCAACTCGACAGCCGTCACCTGCCCTGTTCGATCGTGGAAGTCATCCCCCGCTTTCAGGAAACCTAGGACGCGGACCACGCGATGCCTGCAGATCGAGCTGACCCGGCTCCTGCCGGGGACACGGTGCAGATCGCACGCGCCAAGATGCTGGCAGCCCTCGCGCCGCTCCCCCGGGAGCTGATCGGCACCGAAGCGGCAGCCGGGCGCACGCTGGCTGACACGCTGCACGCGACGCGGGCGCAACCGCCTTTTCGCGCCTCGGCCATGGACGGTTATGGTGTGCGTGCGGCCGATCTCGCGCGGGGCCAATTCACCATCCTGGGTGAAGCGCAGGCCGGCAAGGGATACGCAGGTCCCCTCGGCCCCTCAGGCGCAGTGCGCATCTTCACCGGCGCGCCGGTCCCCGAGGGCGTCGATGTGGTCGTGCCGCAGGAGCGCGCCAGACGTGAGGGGGAGACCCTGTGGCTGGAGGTGCCGGCACCGCTGCGCACCAACATCCGCGATGCGGGCATTGACTTCAGGGTCGGTGACTTGTTGGTGCGCCGCGGCACTCGGGTGCACGCTCGCCACGTCGCGCTCATCGCCGCAGCCGGCATCGGCTCGGTGAACGTCACCCGTCAACCACGGGTCGCGGTGCTCGCCACCGGCAACGAGATCGTACAGCCCGGTACGCGCGCCGCTCCCGAGCAGATTTTTGACTCGGTGAGTTTCGGCCTCGGCGCAATGATCGAAGACTGGGGCGGCAAGCCGACTCGGCTCGCGGCCCGGCCCGATGAGACGGCCGCCATCGCGGCAGCCGTCGAGCACACTCTGGGCGATGTGGACCTCATGGTGATCATCGGCGGTGCGTCGGTGG
>DASWUP010000122.1:0-3353 GCA_036401635.1 Steroidobacteraceae bacterium | reverse complement strand
GGCGCCAAGGGTAACGAGGGCGTCGCCAACATGACCGCGCAGACCGGTGGCGCCATCGGCTACGTCGAATACGCCTACGCCAAGCAAAACAAAATGGCGTACGCCGACCTCATCAACAAGGCGGGCAAGACCGTCGCTCCGGAGGCCGAGGCGTTCCAGGCGGCCGCCGCCAATGCCGACTGGGCTCATGCTCCGGGCTATCACCTGATCCTCACCAACCAGGCGGGCGAGAAGAGCTGGCCGATCACGGGCGTAAGCTTCATTCTGGTGTACAGCGTGCCGCCGGATCCGGCCGCAACCGGCGCAGCGCTTACGTTCTTCGACTGGGCCTACGACAACGGTGGCAAAATGGCGGCTGATCTGGATTACGTCCCGCTGCCGGAGAGTCTCATCAAGCAGGTGCGAACGACCTGGAAGACGGAGATCAAGGGTGCGTCGGCGACGGCCAGTGCGCCTTCCGAGAAGAAACGCATGTAACTGGATGTCGGTCGCGCGTTCGGCGCAAGGCCGCCGGAGGCGTGCAAAGCTGCGTACGCTTGAAGCAGGACGGCGGCCGCCCCGCGCCACGGGATGGCCGCCGATTTCGGTTACGGGGAACACCAGCGTGACAGGTTGCCCTCCGCGATGAACACGGTGGCTGCTATAAATCCGCAGCATGCCGCGGGACAGCGGCTGCGCGAGCGGGTTTTTGGTGGCGCCACCTTCCTTGCCGCGATTCTGGTCCTGGCGCTCCTGGGCGGAGTTGCGGTCACGCTGCTGGCCGGAGCGTGGCCGGCATTCGCTCATTTCAAGCTGAGCTTTCTCACGCGCGAGATCTGGAATCCGGTCACGGAGCAGTTTGGCGCGCTCGCAGCGGTGTACGGCACGCTGGTCACGTCGTTTCTCGCGCTGCTGCTGGCGATTCCGGTCAGCTTCGGCATCGCCATCTTTCTCACCGAGCTTGCGCCGGCGTGGCTCAAGCGTCCCGTGGGCGTGGCGATCGAGCTGCTCGCGGCGGTGCCCAGCATCATCTACGGCATCTGGGGCCTGTTCGTGCTGGCGCCGATCCTGCAGCAGCACGTGCAGCCGTGGCTGATCGCCTGGCTCGGCCCGCTGCCCGGCATCGGCAGCCTGTTCCAAGGGCCGCCATATGGCATCGGCGTGCTCACTGCGAGCTTCGTGCTCGCGATCATGGTCATCCCTTTCATCTCCGCGGTGATGCGCGATGTCTTCGAAACTGTGCCGGACGTACTCAAGGAGTCCGGCTACGGCCTCGGCGCGACTACCTGGGAAGTGATCTGGCAGGTAGTCGTACCGTACGCTCGCACCGGCATGATCGGGGGCATTATGCTGGGGTTGGGGCGCGCGCTGGGCGAGACCATGGCGGTCACCTTCGTCATCGGCAACGCCCACCGCGTCGGCTCATCGCTGCTCGCACCCGGCACCACCATCTCGGCGTCCATCGCCAATGAGTTCACCGAAGCGGTCGGCGACCTGTACACCTCTTCCCTGGTCGCGCTCGGCGCGCTGTTGTTCCTCATCACGTTCTCGGTGATCGCGGCTGCGCGCTTCATGCTGCTGCGCCTCGACCGTCGGGCGCTATCATCGGTATGAACCGCCGCGCGATCCGCAAGTTCACCAATGTCCTGGCGCTCGGCCTGTCCGGCCTCGCCACCGCCATCGGCCTGTTTTTTCTCGCGGCAATTCTCTGGACGCTCATCAAGAACGGTCTCGGCGGCATGTCGCTCAGCGTGTTCACCGCCATGACGCCCCCGCCAGGCGGCCGCGGCGGGCTGCTGAACGCCATTTACGGCAGCGTGGTCATGACCGTAATCGGGATTCTCATCGGCGGCCCCGTCGGCATGCTTGCCGGCACCTACCTCGCCGAGTACGGACGCACCGCGCGTATCAGCACCGTGATCCGCTTCGTGAACGACGTGCTGCTGTCCGCCCCCTCGATCATCATCGGCCTGTTCGTGTACGAGTTGCTGGTGATCCGCATGGGACACTTCTCGGCGCTCGCCGGAGCGGTGGCGCTCGCGATCATCGCCCTGCCGGTGACGGTGCGCACCACCGAGGACATGTTGAATCTCGTGCCGCAGGGGATGAAGGATGCTTCCACCGCCATGGGGGCGTACCAGTGGCGCACGATTACCAGCGTGATCTACCCGGCCGCCCGCAGCGGCATCGTCACGGGGCTGCTGCTGGCGGTGGCGCGCATCAGCGGCGAGACCGCGCCGCTCTTGTTCACCGCGCTCAACAATCAGTTCTGGAGCAGCAATCTCAACGCACCGATGGCCAACCTGCCGGTAGTGATTTTCCAGTTTGCCTTGAGCCCCTATCCGAACTGGCAGCAACTCGCCTGGTCCGGTGCGCTGCTCATCACGGCGAGCATTCTCATCCTCAGCATCACCGCGCGCATCGTGGTGTCTTCGCTGAACCCGGGCGGCAGGCGCTGATGTGCGCATCCGAAGTCCAGCTCCGTGCCCAGTCGGTCGCTGCGAGCGAGGCCAACCCGGTCAAGTTCGAGGTGCGGCACCTGGATTTCTACTACGGCAACGTGCAGGCGCTGAAGGACATTAATCTCACGCTGCCCGACCGGCGGATCACGGCCTTCATCGGTCCGTCCGGCTGCGGCAAGTCCACGCTCCTGCGGGTGTTTAATCGCATGTACGCGCTGTATCCCGGGCACCGCGCCACCGGCGACGTGCTGCTCGACGGGGAGGACATTCTTGCCCCTACACTCGACGTGGCTGACCTGAGGTTCAAGGTGGGCATGGTGTTCCAGAAGGCGACGCCTTTTCCCATGTCGATTTTCGACAACGTGGCGTTTGGACTGCGCCTGTCGCGGCGGATTTCCCGCAGCGAGCTTACTGACCGGGTGGAAGAGGCGCTGCGCGATGCCGCGATGTGGGAAGAGGTCAAGGACAAGCTGCACGAGGACGGGCGCGGCCTGTCAGGCGGGCAGCAGCAGCGGCTGTGCATCGCGCGCACCCTGGCCTTGCGCCCGGAGGTTATCCTGTTCGATGAGCCCACCGCGGCGCTGGATCCAATCTCCACGCTGCGCATAGAGGAGACGCTACAGAGTCTGCGCGAGAGCTATTGCATCGCCATCGTCACTCATAACCTGCAGCAGGCGGCGCGCGTTTCGAACGTCACTGCCTTCATGTACCTGGGCGAGCTGGTGGAGATTGGACCGACGGGTCAGATGTTCACCGCTCCCAGGAAACGCCGCACCGACGACTATGTCACGGGACGATTCGGCTAAGGGCCCGAAGCTCATGAGCGAGACACCTGGACAGAGCGCGCCGGAGCCGCGACCGCCCGCGGTCCCAGCCGCCGGTGCCGCGACGGGTGCGGGCGGCGGCGCCGCG
>DASWUP010000121.1:0-3763 GCA_036401635.1 Steroidobacteraceae bacterium | reverse complement strand
ACCTTCCTGGTGCGCTCGGGAGTCCTGGTGTCGGTGCACTCGTTCGCGGCTGATCCGAGCCGCGGCATTTTCATTCTGGCCTTTCTCATCGTGATGATCGGCGGAGCCCTGAGTCTGTATGCCTGGCGCGCGCCACTGCTGAAGTCGACGGCCGGGTTCGAACTCGGCTCGCGCGAATCGTTTCTCCTCTTCAACAACGTGCTGCTGGTCATCGCCGCGGCCACGGTGTTCGCCGGCACGCTGGCGCCGTTGATCTCGGATGCCCTGAAGCTGGGCACCGTGTCGGTGGGGCCGCCGTACTTCAATCCAACCTTCATGCTGTCGATGTTGCCGCTCATCGCCTTGTTGTCGGTCGGTATCCATGCGAACTGGAAACGCGGGCGCCTGAGTGACAAACAGCGCACGCTGCTCTACACGTTCATCGCGGCCGCCGTGCTCGCCTGTGGAGTGGTGTTCGGCATCTACTCCCACGGGCGCCTGCTGACCCCCGTGGGCGCGACGCTCGCACTGTGGATCGTGCTGGCCTCACTCGTAGATCCGGTCGATCGCTTGCGCCGCGGCTTGTCGCTGTCGCGCGCCGTGGTCGGCATGACCATCGCACACCTGGGTCTCGCCACGGCGGTCCTCGGTCTCACGACCGTGCAGTCCTTCACCATTGAGCGCGACGTGGCGCTCGCGCCCGGTGGCAGCACCAGCGCCGGCGGTTACCAGTTTCGCTTCGACGGGGTGCACCCCGTCGAGGGTCCGAACTACGACGGCGTGGGGGGTACCATCGCGGTTACGCGCAATGGCGCACCGATCATGGTTCTCACGCCTGAGAAGCGTCAGTTCTGGGTGCAGCACCAGACGACCACCGAGACCTCCATCAAGATGCACCGCGGCAACAATGTGCTGGTTGCGCTGGGCGAGGATCTCGGCGCCGGGCGCTGGAGCGTGCGCATCCAGATACGGCCGCTGGTGAGCCTTATCTGGCTCGCCGCGCTCATCATGGCGATCGGCGCCGCAGTGGCCGCCTCCGACCGGCGCTATCGCAGCGCGAAAGTCGCCGCCACGGTCGCCTTGCCCGCTGCCGCCGCAGGAGATGGCACGGCATGAATCGCCGCATGAATCGCTTCGCCTTGCCGATGGCCGTATTCGTTGCGCTGGTCGTCGTTCTGGCCATCGGGATCAAACACTCGCCCAACAAGGGCACGATCATGTCGCCGCTGCTTGGCAAAGCGGCGCCACCGTTCTCGCTGCCGAATCTCGCCGACCCGGCTCACGTGGTGAGCTCGGCCGAGCTGAAAGGGCGTTGGTACCTGTTCAACGTGTGGGGCACCTGGTGCGGCGAATGCCGCGCCGAACACGAAATGCTGCTGCAGGTGCGCCAGTCCGCGGTGCTGCCGCTCATCGGGCTGGACTGGAAGGATGACGATGCGCAGGCGCTCGCGTGGCTGGCGCAGCTCGGCAACCCTTACGAGGTCGTCGCGGTCGATCGCTCGGGGCGCACGGCCATCGACTGGGGGGTGTACGGCGCCCCCGAGACCTTCCTCGTGAACCCGCAGGGCGTCGTGGTCTTCAAGCACGTCGGCGCGCTGACGCCCGAGGTGTGGGTCCGCGACATCCTGCCGCGCCTGCCGCCGCGCACCGCGGCGAAGTCATGATGCTGCGTGCCCCGAAGCGCGTGCCTCGGCGGGTCTCGCCCGCCGGATGGCTCGCCGGGCTGCTCGTCGTGGGCGCCATCGCAGTGCTGACACCGCCGCGTGCCGCCTGGGCGGTGGATCCGACACAGCTTCCCGATCCGGCACTGCAGGCGCGTTATTCGGGGCTGACGCACGAGCTGCGCTGCATGCAGTGCCAGAACGAAGCGATAGCCGACTCGCCGGTCGATTTGGCGGCGGACCTGCGCCGCGAGGTGCGCGACATGCTGCTGGCCGGCAAGTCCGACGAGGACGTGCGAAATTTCATGGTGGCGCGCTACGGGGATTTCATCCTCTTCCGGCCGCGCTTTGCGCCGCGCACCGCGTGGGTGTGGCTGGCGCCGGGCGTGTTACTGCTCGTCGGCGCGTTCGTGTCGTGGCGCATCGTTCGCCAGCGCACCGCGCTGGTCGCGCAGGATAACGCGCCGCTGGAAGAGGACATTCGCCGCTGATGGTCATTTTCGTCCTGCTGGCGGCGGCGCTGACCGTGGCCGGTGTCATCGTGGTGGCCATCCCGCTGCTCAGGCGCGGCGTCGCAGCAACGGCCCCGGCGCCGTGGGCGGCTCTAGCCGCCACCGCAGTGCTGGTGGTCGGCTCCGCGGGGCTGTATGTCAGCTGGAGCAACTGGCCGTGGCCAAGCTCCACGCCCGCAGACTCGCCGCAGAGCATGGTGGCGCGTCTGGCGCGCGAGCTCGAGCACGATCCGCAGAATCTCGACGGCTGGCTGATGCTCGGCCGTTCCTACATCGAGCTGCAGGAATATCCACTCGCGTTGCGGGCCTTTCAGCGCGCCGATCGCCTCAGCGACGGAAAAAACGCCGAGGCGCTCACCGGCGAGGCCGAGACGCTCGCCCTCACCGACGAGTCCGAGCTGAACGGGCGCGCCGGACGGCTCATCGAGCGGGCATTGGCGCTCGCACCGGACTCGGGCAAGGCACTGTTCTTCGGCGCGGCGGTTGCCGCGCGTCGGGGAGATCTGCCGCTCGCGCGGGCGCGCTTCGCGAAACTGCTCGGGATGGATCCGCCGGAGAACGTCCGGCCGCTCATCGAGCAGCAGATCAGCGCCATCGACGCCAAGCTCGCCGGCACCACACCTGCCGGTGGCGCGCAAGTCCCGGCGCAGACGCCCGCGCCGGCGAAACCCGGCGCGGCGGCGGTGGTGCGCGTGAACGTCACGTTGGCTCCGTCGCTCGCGGCCACGGCGGGCTCTTCCCCGCTGTTTGTCTTCGTGCGTGACCCCGCGCGCCCCGGTCCGCCGCTGGCCGTGAAGCGTCTGGAGAGCCGCTTCCCGCAGGAGGTGTCGCTCGCCCCCTCGGACGCGATGATTCCCGGTCGGGCCTTCGGGTCCGGCCAGAGCGTGCAGGTGGTGGCGCGCATTTCACGTTCCGGCAATCCGGTGGGCGCCACTGGCGATCCCTTGGGCGAAGTGACGTACCAGGTGGGCCGTGATGGCCTCGTGAGCCTCATCATCGATCACCTGACGCCGTAGAAAGTCCACGCAGTCAGTGGTTTACACTGACCGAGGCTACTGCCGCAGATGCGCCGTGGTTTTCCCAGCCTGCCGTGAGGGGTATGCTTCCGCAGACGGCGTCACACGTCGCGATCACGTCGCGGGTCCGGCATCCCTCGGGCTTCGCGCACAAAAGGAGAGCAGTGATGGCTCAAGGAACAGTTCATGAAGGGCGCATATCGCACCGTGGGTTCGCATCGATGAACACGGAGCGGCAGCGGCAGATAGCGAGCATGGGTGGCAAGGCTGTGCCGGACGAGAAGCGCAGCTTTTCGCAGAACCGGCGACTGGCGGCGGAGGCCGGGCGCAAGGGCGGGCAGAGTGTTCCGGGTGCGAAGCGCAGCTTTTCGCAAAATCGCGCACTCGCGGCGGTCGCCGGGCGCAAGGGTGGACAGAGCGTGCCCGATGAGAAGCGCAGCTTCTCTCAGCATCCGGAGCTTGCGGCCGAGGCGGGTCGCAAGGGCGGACAGGCGAGCCACGGAAGTAGCCGCCCGGGCTGACGACCCCTTCAGGGTCGCAGGGCCAACCGATAATTCATTTGGCGACGTCGCGTGCGCGGCGTCGGCGGGTGAGG